>DZAQ01000019.1:0-9204 GCA_022729615.1 Sulfurovum sp. | reverse complement strand
ACCAACACCAAACCAGCCAAAAAAGTAACGATTACATCCAATTGGGTATTGATATCCACTTCTCTTCCTGCGTAATGATTAATGTAACCTATTATATCTATATAGTTTTAAAAATCAAACACTAAAACTTAAGTTTATTTTGACAAATTGCTCCGATTTTCGTGTCACTATTTTCAATCTCAAAATAGACTCCCGGCTCGATCAAACCAAGCGATACGCTTTTATGGTTTATGCTTACTTTCGCCCACCCCTCCTTGACGCGATTTCTTGGATTCAAAGCAGTGTATTGTTCGGTGACAAGAGTTGCTTGGTACTGTTTTTGCTCCAACACAAATGAGAGCTGCTGCCTCATCCCCTCCAAGTATGGCGCCAGCATATTTGCAAAAAATGCGAGTTTATACTCCATTATTCTGCGATAATCTTTTTCAATATTTTGAAGTTCACTCTCCAAACTCTTGAGGCGCAAAAACGGCGAAAAGCGTCTAAGCTCCTCCTCTTTGCTTTTCATATCCCGCTGTTTGTGCATCAAAATCTGCATGATCCGTTCCACAAAGCGCCCGGCGTACTCATCAAGCGTATAGAGCAGCTCCTGCTTGTCCGGCAATATCATCTCGATAGCTGCACTAGGAGTAGGAGCGCGAAGATCTGCGACGAAATCACTGATGAGAAAATCCACTTCGTGCCCAACAGCGCTGACTATCGGCGTCCCCAGAGCGAAGATGGTCTCTGCCACCCCCTCGTCATTGAATGCCCAAAGATCCTCAGTGCTCCCGCCGCCGCGCCCTGCGATGATCACATCGGCACCCAGCTTATCCGCATATTTCAAAGCGGCGGCTATCTCTGCGGGCGCCTGCTCTCCTTGCACCAAGGTATCAATAACGGTCACGCTTACAAGGGGCCAGCGCTTCTCGATAACCTTGAGCATATCTTGCACCGCGGCGCTCTCTTTGGCGCTGACTATTGCGATTTTCCCTATCCATTTGGGGATCGTCTTCTTTCTCTCTTGGTCGAAATACCCCTTTTGGCGCAACCGATCTTTGAGCTGTTCAAAGGCAAGAGCCAGCGCTCCCTTGCCGTATGGCTCGATATGGACCGCGTAAAATTGGTACTCGCCGCGCGGTGTATAGACACCGATAGAACCCTCCACTATGATGTGCTCTCCGGCATTGAGTTGAAATTTTAATTTTTGGGCATTAGATCGAAACATAACACACCGAATGGCGCTTTGATCGTCTTTGAGTGAAAAGTAGATATGACCGCTTGATCGATGATGGGTCACTGAAGCAACCTCCCCCTCGACTTTGATGTGCAAAAAAGTTGCTTCAAGCAGGGATTTGATCTTTGTATTGAGGGAGGTGACGCTCATCATATTGCTTTGCATCTCCTCTTGCATCATACCCTCTTTTGCGCTACTAGGAGTGTAGATATGCCAAGCGAAAAGGATTTGCTGTATTTCATCTCAAATCCGGCACTTCTCAGCTCCTCTTCGAGCATCTGCGTTGTGAGAAACCCTTCGATGGAGTCGGGCAGGTACTTATAGGCGGCATAGTTCTGGGAGACCAATCCTCCGATCGCCGGAAGAATCTTCTTCATGTACAAATCCACCCCTTTTGCCGCGATACCGCTCTTCTCTTGCTTGGTAAACTCAAGTATGACCACCATTCCGCCGGGCTTCAGTACGCGATAAAACTCCTGCAGCGCTTCAACTCTATCGACAACATTGCGGATACCGTAAGAGATCGAGATGATATCACTCCCCCCATCTTCTAGCGGAAGCTCTTGCGCTTTGCCTTCGATGAAGCGGGCGAAATCGACCTTCTCTCTGGCTACTTGGAGCATACCGACCGAGGGATCGATCCCGATAAAACGCGCCACATCAATCTCTTGCTTTTGTGCTCTTTCACGCCAATAGAGCAGCAAATCGCCCGTCCCGCATGCGACATCTACGATCTGATCAACTCTTTTTTGACCCAAAATAGCAAATGCTTTATCGCACCCTTTTCTCCGCCACTGTTTATCGATCCCAAAACTCAGTACCCTATTTGCCAAATCATATGTTGAGGCAATCTCATCAAACATACCTACTATCTGCTCTTGTTTCTCTTGTTTATTCATTCTGCTCTGCTCCACATCAATAGATCTGCCCCTTTTCTCTCGCTATGCAAAAATCTCAGATTTTGTTCCAAACCATACCCTAAAGGGTGTGTAGAGAATCGAGGAGTTTGATAGAGCAAATACCAATCGATTCTCTTGGAAAGCGCTCGCATCATCCCCTCTCCGCCTTCAACAAGGACAAAAGAGGGGGTCTCCAAAAAACTCAAATCATCCCCAATGCTCACGCCTCTGCCGTCAATACCAAAAAGAGGGATTGTCTCATCGAACTGCTCCTCTTTTGAGTAGATGGCAACCTCAGGCGCCCTTCCTCCCGTAAAGCGGCTATCAAGCCTCGGTCGGTCGAGCCTGACGGTGTTTCCGCCGATCAAAAGCCTGCTGCATACCTCTCTGAGTTGGTGCACATGCCGCAATGACTCTTTTGAACTGAGAGTTCCGCCGCCAATTTTGCCATTGAGCGTCTGTGCGAGCTTGAAAAGCACAAAAGCCCGTTTTTGCCATATCAAAAACGGCTCAATAAGCTGCTGCGCTTCTCGGGCTCCTACTCCTATCTTCACCTCAATACCAGAGTCTTGAAGTATCGCAAGACCGCCGCCATGACCCTCTATCGGGTCAGACAGAGCCACCACGACCCTTCTAGGCATCAATCGCCTTATCAAAAGTGCGCAAGAGGGTGTTTTGCCTTCGTGGCTGCATGGTTCTAGCGTCACATAGAGTGTACATTCACAAAAAAAGGAGGGAGGCAGATCAAGCAGAAAAGCGTGGGCGCTCTTCGCGTCCATTATATCAAAAGCGACACGAGAATTTGAAATCTCTTCGTATGCCTTGACAAGCGCCAAAACTTCCGCGTGGGATGCTCCGGCCTTCTGATGTCCCTCGATAGCGACTATCTTGTCCCGACAGGTCACCACACAGCCGACTGCGGGATTGGGATAAGTAAGCCCCTGAAATTCCCACGCTTTTTCAATAGCCAAGCGCATACACAAATCATCAAATTGCACTGCTATGACCCCTGTCAATTCATCCGAGACTATTTATCATCCCACTCAAAATAGGTTTTTGCACCCTTGATCTCTTCATAGCTATAAGACTCCTCACCGTGTGGAGTCTCGACCACCACACCCTTTGCATCGGCTATCTTTAATACACCCTTGAGCCTATCTTGTCCGGGGACTTTTAGCTTGACCCGTTCACCGATCGCGCCTTGGAACTGTTTTGGGCTTTTGAGTTTTCTCTCAATTCCTGGAGAGCTCACCTCAAGTCTATAAGGTGAACTCATGGGAGGGTGCACATCCAAAAATGGGGAGAGCGCATAAGAGATCTCTGCGCAAAGTTCCAGATCAACCCCCTCCGGCACTCTTGTGACAGTAACCCTGAAGATTGTCTCTTCAGCCTCTCTCACAATCTCGGCATCATAAAGTTCTGCACCGCTTGATTTGACTATCTTTTCGATCTCGTCATTTAGATTCATCGCTGCCGCCATCTTTTTTCTTCTCTCCCTCTATCTGCTTAAAAAGCTCTTCGATACGACTCACCTTCTCAAGTTGATGATCAAACTCAAAAATCATCTTTGGCGCTCGAAACCACCCCCCTATCTCCTTGCATTGATTTTGGATGTACACTGCAATGCTTCGAAGTTTTCTCAGCGCCTCCGCCTGCTCTTTTTCGTTCAAAAATGAGGGCTCGAGATAGACTCTCGCATCACTCCTCCCTTTGGAGCATACCACATCAGTCACTGCGAGAGAGTTGATCAGTGTATCGTCAAGAGTGCTGAGCGCTTCGGGGATTATCTCCTTGAGAACCGACTCAACACGATGCCGCTTGATCTCCTCTTTTGTCATAGCGTAACCTGCTCCTCCACATCTTTGAAGGTCTCAAAGATATCTCCGATTCGGATATCATTATAGCCATCGAGCATAATACCGCATTCAAATCCGTTTTTGACCTCTTTGGCATCCTCGGTAAATCGTTTCAATGAAGCGATTTTACTCGTATAGACGACCACACCGTCACGGATCAAGCGGGCTTTGCTGCCTCGGATGATACTGCCTTCGATCACCTTTGATCCGGCAATAGTGCCGACTTTTGCGACAGTAAATGTTTCGCGAACCTCTGCTTGACCTGTAATCTCTTCAGAGATAATCGGGCTCATCAAGCCTCCAAGCAGCGCCTTCACATCATCGATCAAATCATAGATGATCGAATACGATTTGATCTCCACTCCGAGCGCTTTTGCTTTTTTCTTGACATCGCCGGTAGGTCGGACATTAAATCCGAATATCACACAGTTTTGGCTTGCATCTGCCAAAGTGACATCACTCTCGCTCACGCCGCCCACACCTTCGTGAATGATATGCACTTTAACCTCTTCATTTTTGAGTTTTTCCAAACTCCCTTTGATCGCCTCGAGAGAGCCTTGAACATCCGCTTTGACGATAACAGGGAGTGACTTGAGCTGCCCCTCTGCGATGAGAGCAGAGAGGTCATCAAGTGTTGCTTTGGTGCTTCTGGAGAGCTCTTTTGCGCGGTTATACTCCGCTCGCTTTTGCGCAAGCTCTCTTACCTCTCGCTCACTCTCCATTGCCAGCAAAATATCACCGGCGGCAGGCACTTCACTCAGCCCTACAATAGCGGCCGGCTCGCCTGGTCCGATCTCTTTGAGCATTTCGCCCTCATCATTGCGTATCGCTCGAATACGGCCATAGGTATTGCCGACGATGACATTATCGCCGACTCGCAATGTCCCGTTTTTGATGATCACATTGGCAACCGGTCCGAAACCTTTTTCAAGCGAGCTCTCTACCACGATCGCCTTTGCCGGTCTTGTTGGGTCGGCAACCAGCTCCATCACTTCAGCCTGCAGCAATATTACATCCAAAAGCTCCTCTATCCCTTCGCCGCTATGCGCCGAGACATTCACGAACTCATACTCACCGCCCCAATCAACTGCCAAAATACCCAAGTCAGCCAACTGAGACTTTACCATCTCCGGATTAGCGGCGGGCTTGTCTATTTTGTTCACAGCGATAATCATCGGAACTTTTGCAGCCTTTGCGTGCGATATCGCCTCTTTTGTTTGTGGTTTCACACCGTCATCCGCGGCAACTACGATCACGACTATATCTGTTGCCTGAGCGCCTCTTGAGCGCATTTGCGTGAAAGCTTCATGACCTGGAGTATCTACAAATGTGATCTTTTTGCCATTTTTCTCTACCTGGTACGCACCTACATGCTGCGTGATCCCTCCGGCTTCTCTGTCGGCAACTTTTGCAGATCGGATCTTGTCAAGAAGCGATGTCTTTCCATGGTCAACATGCCCCATGATCGTGATAACAGGCGGTTTCTCTTCCAAATGAGTATCTTCTATCACATCATACGCACTCGCATAATCCAACTCATCAAGCGGATTGATGGTGGTTACCTCAACCTCAAACTCTTCAGAGAGTATCTCGATAGCATCTTTGTCAAGAAAATCGTTTTTAGTCACCATTGTTCCCAAGGAGAAGAGCACCTTCACGACTTCTCCGACACTTTTGCCGACCTTTTCGGCAAACTCATAAACCCTTACATTTTCAGGAATCTTTACAACAGAGACCTTTTGACCCTCTTCCTCTTTGACATATCTCTTTCTTTTGCTTCGATGTCTGCCGATTGACTGTCTTGGCTGAGGGATAAAAGATTGGATGACTCCCTCTCTTTTTTTCTGCTCGGCTTTACGGCGCTCATCTTGCCGCCTCATCTCTTCATAGATATTTTTATCACTGAAGTCTAGGAGCACTACTTCGGCGTCATTGTAGAGCTCATCACTCCCTCCAAACTCACCGCCCACAAAAATATCAAGCTTCTCACCGCTCTCTTTTGTGCCAACTACTCTTTTTGGTTTTTTCTTTTTGGCGGCAAGAGAAGAAGAGGAGATCATTTCACTTGCGATCTTCTTTACGGGAGCTACCGGATTTGCCTTTTTGACGACTTTGATGGGAGACCTGGAGAGTGTTTTTCTCTCAGGCAAAGGTCTCCCTGCTTTTTGATCTTGATTTTGTGCGCTTTGCGCAGGGTTATCTTCTCTCTTTTGTGCGCCTATGTGAATTTTTATAGATTTCTGCTCAGTTGCATCAATTTTATTCTCTTTTGCCGCAGTTGGCACATCTTTTGCCGGAGCAGCTGAGACCAAAATCTCACTCTCGCCAGGCAGAGCGATTTCTGCTTCGACACTCTCTTTTTCTCTGCCAGACTCATCTTCTATTTCAATATTTTCTACAGACTCAGTTTCGGCATGACCCTTTTTTACCGTCTCAGCAGTTATATTTGCACCCGGCTTCACAAAACCCTTCGGCAAGATCCCGCTTATAGCAAAGTTGACAAGTACTTCCGCCTCTTCCATGCTTATTGCGCTGTTTGCCGCCTTGACTTTATAGCCAAGTTCTTTAGCTTTAGCCAAAAGTTCGGTATTTGAGAGTCCTGCCTCATCTGCGATCTCTTGGATTTTTACTTTATCCATTCTTGATTAACTCCTTTAAAAACTTAACAAATTGTTCTTCATCTTGCACAAAACGCTTTGCCAAACCTTTGGTTGCTTTTGAATTATTTATACATTCGAAGCAGAGATAAAAACTCCGCCCCACCCCACGGAATGGGATGATTTGATCACCTTGTTGCTGCAGTCTGACCATTGAGGATTGAGCATTTCTAGCTCTACACGAAAGGCACATTCGTATTGGGTTGCTTGATTTCACGATATTATATCCAAAAAGAGATTAACTCTTCGCTGTAGCGCCAAAGTTATCCAGCGGCTTATTCATAACACGAAATTGCGGAAAACTATTTTGAAGCGCTGTAGCAATTTTTTGCGCATCATCCTCATAGCAAAGAGAGAAGAAAGTTGAACCGCTCCCCGAGAGCGTACTCATCAAGGCGCCATGTTTGAGCGCAACATTTTGTACATCAAAAAGTTCCGGCATCAACTTCATGCGCCGCGTCTGATGCAGCTTATCTTTGGAGGCAATTCGCAGCAGATCCCACGACTCATTCATAAAGAGCGCCGTCATAAACGCGGCACGCGAAAGCGAATAGACCGTCTCCTCTTTTTTATAGACTTTTGGCAAAATCGTGCGAGACTGGGCAGTCGAGGTTGTTTTGTCCGGGATCACCAAAACCGCGCGAAGATACTCAGGCAATCTTCTTTTTTTGCTGTACACACGATCCCCCTCCACGCAGGCGACATTAAACCCGCCCATCACTGCCGGTGTGATGTTGTCGGGATGATTTTCATAGACAAGCGCTCGATTGAGAATGTCCCGTTTATTGTGCTTGGCGCCTGAAGCCGTATAGGCAGCCAAAATTGCCCCCACTATCACGGCAGAAGAGCTTCCCAATCCTCTGGAAATGGGGATATTGTTTGTAAACTCGAAACGAAAAATAGGCTCTTTTTGTGTCAAACGCTTGTAATTTTCGTCAAAAACAGTCAAAAAAAGGCTATTTTTTCTTATTTTTGGATTTTCAGCACCCTCGCCTTTGGTCGATATGCTCAAAAACTGTGAAGGTTTTATAACAATTTCATTTCTCAAATCAATAGCGAGTCCAAGAGCATCAAATCCTGGTCCAAGATTGGCGCTTGTTGCCGGTACACTTATAACCACATATTCCCTTTGTTGCGCAGCTAAACAGCCGCCAGTACATAATTTGGAGTCGCCTCTTCATCGGTTATCAAATCCGCCAAAGATCGGGGGAGCACAAATTTTTGAGAGACTGCCTGCTCAAACTTTTGCATAATTATAGTTTCTTTTTCTTTGACAAAATAGAGATTCCCCAGAGCCCTGATCGGCAAATTGCCATTGAGAGCAAAAGCGCTGCACCCCTGAAGCGGAATCTTCTTGACAATCTCTACTGTTTTGAGAATGAGATAGGTCAATTTAATCGCCATAAAACTCCCTGGACCTCTGACATAGATTATATTTGACAACTCATACCGCTTCATCACCTCCACAACAAGAGGAAGCAGTGCATCTGAGGTTTTTTCACTGCTTTCTATAACCTCTATAAGTCTCGTCTTGGCATATACACCCAGC
This sequence comes from Sulfurovum sp., assembly GCA_022729615.1. Lineage (GTDB taxonomy): Bacteria > Campylobacterota > Campylobacteria > Campylobacterales > Sulfurovaceae > SZUA-451. Next base: position 1,027 of record DZAQ01000019.1, on the reverse strand, counting down.
ATGATCGGGTTAGAGATGGAGCAGACAAGCAGTGTATGGCTAGGCGAAGCTTTTTGCAAATTCCCTGCTCTGCAATGATTCGATTGTAACCATCTCATAATTTCGGCTATCGGCAAGAAGTGCGGAAGTGAGCTCAAAATTGAGTTTATGGCTTCCTGCAAAGGATGAATAACTTCCCAAAATATTGAAGCCCAAAACCATCATATCGCCCATTGCATCAAGTATTTTGTGGCGAACGAACTCGTCCTCAAATCTCAGCCCCTCAGGATTGAGTATCCTGTGATCATCCAAACCTATTGCATTTTGAAGCGTTGCCCCTAGTGCTAAATTTTGACTTTGTAAATACTGAATATCTCTCACAAAACCAAATGTCCTCGCACGGGCAATTTCATTGATAAAATTTGTGGTACTCAACTCAAAATATTTTTTTTGTAAACCTATCGCCGGATGCTCAAATGCGATCTTAAAATCAAAACTCGCACTCTGTGACGGTGAGAGTTTCGCATATTTCTCACCCTCTCTCGCCTCTACTTCCCTCTTGATACGAATAACCCTCTTGCCTTTTGCCTGCTCTTGGATGCCCGCCTCATCGAGAAACAGGCAAAAACCGATCGCGCTTCCATCCATCACAGGCATTTCGCTGCCATCGAGGATGATGCGCATATTATCTATCCCATAAGCATACACGGCTGAGAGAAAATGCTCGATTGTAGAGATAACTCCCTTTTCTCCGCCGATCACTGTTGCCATTTGGGTATTGATCACGCTTTTTGGAGAGAGCGGGATACTCATCGCCAAATCTTCTCGATAAAATACTATACCCGCATCTTCGCCCAGCGGTTCGAGACGAAGCTTGACAGGCTCACCTTTGTGCAGACCGATTCCAATCATTTCAACGGGGCGCGCGATAGTTCTCTGTTTCATCTGCTATGCCCCCTCATTTTTAAAATTTTACACAACTCTTCAGACTATTATATCATAAAAAATTAAAATTACAAAATATCAATTAAGCGATTTGACTTCCATA
>DZAQ01000234.1 GCA_022729615.1 Sulfurovum sp. | reverse complement strand
AGACTCCTCTTTGGGCGCTGACAACGGCATAGGGATCGCCATGATGATGGAGCTGATGGAGCAGGGGAGGGAGCTTGAATTTCTCCTCACTTCCGATGAAGAGATAGGGCTCATCGGCGCCAATGCGCTCGCGTTTGATCTGCAATCCAAGATGATGCTCAACCTTGATAGCGAAGATGAGGCGGAGGTTTATATCGGATGTGCGGGCGGGGCAGATATCACCGCAATAAAATCTTTTGATACCTTAGCCGATGAGCGCCCAGCCTACAAAATCAGTGTGAGCGATCTCCCCGGAGGCCACTCAGGCGTCGATATCGACAAAGATATCCCAAATGCTATCAAACTCCTCGCCGATTATCTGGGGACAATCTCATATTCATTGGTATCGATCGAGGGAGGCGAACGGCACAACTCTATCCCAGCCAATGCAACTGCTATTATCAAAAGCGGCATAAGACCGAACGCAACAGGGTTGATTCAAATTGAAGCCATCGAGTGCAACGAAGCTATCCTCAGAAATGGCGAGGAGATCGTAGATTTGATAGGGCGGTTCAGGCACGGCGTATGGGCGACAAATGAAGCCCTGCAAATTCCCGAACAAAGCATCAATCTCGCCATCATCTCTGCCAAGGAGGGCATCTGCCGCATCGATACCAGCGCTCGCGCTATGAGTGCCGATGGACTGGCGGAGGTAGCAGAAACAAAGGTACGCTTTTTCCAAGAATTTAGCTTTGACACTCAAGCACACAATAAATATCCGTCATGGAAACCGCAGATCACTGATTTTACCAGACTTATTGAGGAGTGCATGGGGGAGGTTTTTGGTACAAGCAAAATGATGGCGATTCATGCGGGATTGGAGTGCGGTATCATCGGAGAGAAGTATCCATCCATCAAATTTGCCTCCATCGGACCGACTATCCGCTACCCTCACTCCACACGAGAAAAAGTCAAGATAGATTCGGTCGATAAAACCTTTGAACTGCTTGAAAATGTGATAGCAAAAATCG
>DZAQ01000107.1 GCA_022729615.1 Sulfurovum sp. | reverse complement strand
GGTTTTACGACCATCAAGTCGTGCAGACAAAGGTGATAGCGATAGTATGTAAGCACCATTTTGTCGAGAGTGAAATCAAGAGTTTCACATTTGCGCAGCTAGAAGAAGCTATGGGATGGATTTTGGAGGGGATGATCATTTGGTATAACCACCTTTTAACCAGCTATTTACGAACTTTAAGATAAAATCCCACTACTATCATAGAGAGGATATCCGCCAGATGACACAGCCATTGCTTATCGAAATAGGGGTCGAGGAGCTGCCTGCAGTACCGCTTCTGAAAATCGTCAAAAACATAGAAGAGTCTTGGAAAAATCTATTGGAGGAGTATCAGCTCCAAAGCAAATTTGAGTTTCTCTATACTCCAAGAAGATTGGTACTCAAACATGGCGCGATGCCGTTAGCGCAGGCAAATAGTGTAGTGGAACTCATGGGACCTCCTATGGCGGCAGCATTGAAGGATGGGGTTATGACTCAAGCCGGAGAGGGGTTTGCCAAAAAATGCGGCGTTGCTTTCGAGGAGCTTGAGCGCACACAAAGCAACGGCAGAGAGGTGCTCTACTTCAAACAGCAAAAAGAGGGACTCTCCACAAGCGCACTTTTGCAAGAGATGCTCGAGAAGTGGATCGCATCGATGGCATTTGGCAAGATGATGCGATGGGGGGCGAGAGAGGATGAGTTTATCCGGCCCATTCGCTGGCTGCAGGTACGGCTTGGCGATGAGGTGGTGCCGGTCGAGCTTTTCGGTGTCCAAAGCGATACAAAGAGTTATGTTCACCGTATGGCAAATTTTGATGCCGTGGAGGTGAAGAGTATCGCTGCATATGAAACAGCTCTGGAAAATGGTGCAGTGATACTCTATCCGAGCCGGCGAGAAGAGATCATCGCGTCGCAATTTGATGCGCTCGAGAGGGAGCATGGGATTTTTATCGAGAGAGACCCGCAGCTGCTTGCTGAAGTAGTGGCGATCACTGAAAATCCAAAAGCCCTTTTGGGGAGTTTCGATGAGAGCTTTTTGGAGCTGCCTCCTGAGGTTATCATCACCTCCATGAAGGAGCATCAGCGCTATTTTGCCGTCTATGAAGGGGGCAATCTGACCAATAAATTTATAGTTGTAAGTAACGCTTATACTGAGGATTATAGCAAGGTATTAGCCGGAAACGAGCGGGTATTAAGACCGAGATTGGCAGATGCGATGTTCTTTTACTATAATGACCTTCGTCGCGGGCTCTCAACTGAGGGATTGGAGAAGATCCAGTTTATGGATGGACTGGGTTCGCTCAGCGATAAGATCCATAGAGAGAACGAGATAGCTCTTCGTCTTTTGGTGCGCTATATCGACAGAGCTGTGGAGGAGAGCGGCAAAAGCAGTGCTGAGCTTGAAGGGCTCATGGACCGTGCTATTCGACTCGCCAAGGCTGATCTTAATAGCGAAATGGTGTATGAGTTTACTGAGCTTCAAGGGTTGATGGGATACTACTATGCCGTAGCGCTTGGTGAAGACCCGCTGGTTTGCACAGCTATCAAGGAGCAGTATATGCCGGTAGGTGAGGGCGCCGAACTCCCCTCAGCTATCTTCTCTTCTATTGTGGCGATGTCGATCAAACTCGATACGCTTTTGGGGCTCTTTAGTATAGGGAAGATCCCAACCGGATCCAAAGACCCCTTTGCGCTTAGAAGAGCAGTCAACGGCATCGTGCGCATCGTCACAGAAAATGATCTTTCGTTTGATATTGATGAGGTCATCGAGATGCTGAAAGAGGCTTACGCTCCTTTCGATGTCACGCAGCTGCGTGAATTTATCATCGAGAGAATCACCAAATCACTTGATGCCAACCCCTCCGTGATCGCGGCCGTACTCGCTTCGGGCGAAAGCGATATCAATGAGATAGCCAAAAAGGTCACTGCGTTGGGTGATATTGTCTTGAGCGAGGATTTCAAGGAGTATTTCAGCACTTTCAAAAGAGTTGCAAATATCTCCAAGGAGATCGATCTGCAAAACAGACTGGATATAGATATTTCGCTTTTTAAAAATGACGCGGAGGTCTCCCTTTATAATGCGTATGAGAAGATATTGTTTCAGAAATTTGATGATCACAAATCCCGTCTTGAAGCGCTTTTTGCCCTCAAGCCCCAACTCGATACCTATTTTGATGAGGTTATGGTCAATGCCCCGGAAGAGGAGTTGAGAGTCAATAGACGCCACATGATCGGCTCTATCTACAAGACATTGAGGGATATTGCCGATATTAAAGAGATAAGTATCTAAAATATGCAGCCTTATGATACTATCGTCATCGGCGCAGGGGTAGCGGGTGCATGCAGCGCCTATTTTTTACGCCAGATGGGGCAGAGGGTTTTGGTCTTGGATAAAAGCGGGATCGCCAAAGGCGGTTCGGGGGCAGCTGGCGCTTTTGTCTCTCCCAAGGTCGGATTGGGGTCAAATTTGCAGAAGATCACCAATGAAGCCTTTAGCTTCGCATATAGATTCTATGAAGCGCATTTCCCCGATTTATACCATCGTACGGGTGTGATCCGCATCCCAAAGGATGAGTTGGACAGCAAAAAATTTCTTGAGTATGAGCAGTACAATACTAATAAATATGATATTTACTCTTCTGATAAGATGCAACAACTTGGTATCACGACCCCCTTTGCGGGATTCTATTTTGAAGAGGCTGGTGTGTGCGATGCGCAGGCGCTCTGTGCTGCTCTGCTGGAGGGGATAGATTTTGTCCAAACGGAGGTCAAAAACCCTATTTTTGATCAGGGCATGTGGGTCATCGAGGGGTATAGGGCACAAAATTTACTGCTGGCAACCGGATACGAGAATACTCTCTTTGATATGCGGTACATGGGCGTGCGGGGGACTTGGGGGACGAGAGGAGATTTCGCCACAAAAAGGCGTCAAGAGGTGAGTTTGCACCAATCACTCTCCGTCTCAGCAAGTATGAACGGTATCATCAAGCTGGGCGCCACTCATGAAAAATCGGTGAAAAGAGCCAGAGATTGTGAAGATAAAGAGGCGCTCGGTTTGCAAGAGCGTGCCGCTGGGCTTGTGGATGTGTCGGATTTCGAGTTGACAGCCTCTTTTTGCGGGATGCGTGCGGGAAGTCATGACTATTTCCCACTGCTTGGAAAGGTTGTGGATACAGAGTATATGCTGGAGCGCTTCCCGGAAGTTGCCAAAGGGGCGAAACCGCCGCTGCGTTATTTGGAAAATCTTTTTGTATGCAATGGTTTGGGCGGAAGGGGATTTGTCTTTGGACCGCTGATGGGGAAAATAGCAGCGGATTTGATCGTGAAAGGCGTGGCGGTCGATAGCAGAGTCGATGCGGATCGACTCTTTTTGAAGTGGTGCAGAAAATCACTTTTGCAGTAAGTCTGTAAGTTTCCACTCCGGCTCATTTTGTATATCCGGAAATCCGTCCAAGAGCTCTTGGGGTTGAAATTTTGGCTTATAGGCAAAGGCTTTGCACCCATCGACCCAATACCCCAGATATATCCACTTGAGCTCCAAAATAGAGGCGAGATTGATCTGATAGAGCAGGGAGTAGATACCTAGTGAGAGTTCGGAGCAGTCCGGATCATAGTAGAAATATATGGATGAGATACCGTCGTCGAGAATATCGATGAGGTCCACTCCAATGAGCTTGTCGTCCTTGATATAGAGTATCTCTTTGCCGAATTCCCACGCGCCGTCAACGAAATTTTCATAATACTCTCTTTGGGAAATTTCCCGAAAGCTCCAAGCATCCTTGGCGTGTTTGTGAGCATGGTATTTGTTGTAGAGCGCCAAATGTGCCTTGGTGAGTGTCGGTTTTTGGATGATGATCTGTGTCTCTTTGTTGCGTTTGATGGCTTTTCGTTGTGATTTGGTGTATTGGTAATTTGCCACATCGATACGAAGGCTTTTGCACTCGCTGCACCCTTTGCAGATCGGATGAAAAAAGTATTTTCCAAATCGTCTCCATCCCCTGGAGATCACTGCAGAGGCAAAAGTTTGACTCGCTTTGGGAACATATTTGTAGTGCATGCGTACCAAATTGCCAGGAATATAAGCGCACTCATAGTCGAGCATGGAGAAGTCGGTTGAGGGCGGATTGAGTAGGGTATCGTTTTCGTTCATAGGCGTGATTTTACCAAAATTAGATAAAATACTATTTTTAGGGCATTTAAAGCATAGATTGCCGCGTCGTTTCACTCCT
>DZAQ01000106.1 GCA_022729615.1 Sulfurovum sp. | reverse complement strand
TCGTCATCCTCGTGCTCGACACGGGGATCCATAATACAAAAGTGGATTTTGCATCCAGTGCGAGATGACGAAAAGATGTCATTGCGAACGAAGTGAAGCAATCTAAAGAAGAGGAGACTGCCGCGCTTTGCTCGCAGTGACGAAAAATCGTCGTCTTCAGGCTTGACCCGGAGACCCATTGTGTGAAAATGGATTCCGTATCAAGTACGGAATGACGAAGGGAGAGTCCTTTTTGTGAGGCTCCAAAAAAGCCGTGGCAGTTTATAAGCGGGTTTCCTGAGGCGCCATAAAGAAATATTACAAGTTTGTATCGCTTATCAGATGGGCGATTCTCTCAGGCTGTTTTTTACCCTCGATGACAAATCGCAATGCATTCAGACGGATAAACCCTTCCGCGTCCGCTTGATTATAGACATTGTCCTCTTCAAAGGTTGAATGCGCTTCACTATAGAGGGAACGATCGGATTTTCTACCGACAACCATCACATTCCCTTTGTATAGCTTGACTCTCACCTCCCCATAGACACTTTCTTGAGTGGCATCGATGGCGGCTTGGAGCGCTCTTCGCTCCGGCGACCACCAATACCCCGTATAGATGAGCTTGGCATAGCGCGGCATCAACTCATCTTTGAGGTGCGCCTCTTCGCGGTCGAGCGTGATAGACTCGATAGCCCTATGCGCTTTGAGCATGATAGTTCCGCCCGGTGTCTCATAACAGCCCCTAGCCTTCATCCCGACATATCTATTTTCGACGATATCAAGCCGCCCGATTCCATGCTTATTGCCATAGTCATTGAGAGTTTTGAGCAGTGTCGCCGGGGACATCGCTTCACCGTTGAGCGCTATCGGATCTCCTTTTTCATAGGTGATCGTGAGGTATTCAGCCTCATCAGGCGCATTTTCTGGACTATTCGTCCAGAGCCACATACTCTCTTCTGGCTCATTGTTCGGGTTTTCCAGATGCAGCCCCTCATACGAGATATGCAGCAAATTTGCGTCCATCGAGTAGGGACTTACCGCGGGATTGCCGTTTTCGTCAAGGTGTTTTTTGGATATCTCTATCCCGTGTTCTTTGGCATATGCCAAGAGCTTCTCGCGGCTATTGAGATCCCACTCTCTCCATGGGGCGATGACGGTGATTTCCGGATTGAGCGTCAGATATCCAAGCTCAAATCTCACCTGATCGTTCCCCTTGCCTGTCGCACCGTGACTTACCCCGTCCGCACCAACCTGGCGGGCTATCTCAATCTGCTTTTTGGCTATCAGCGGTCTTGCGATCGAGGTTCCCAAAAGATACTCCCCTTCATAGATCGCATTGGCTCTAAACATCGGGAAGACAAAATCCCTGACAAACTCTTCACGCAGATCCAAAATAAAGATATTCTCCTCTTTAATACCCATCGCCAAAGCTTTTACTCTTGCCGGCTCCACCTCTTCGCCTTGACCCAAATCGGCTGTAAAAGTGATGACTTCGCAGCCGTATTCATCTTGAAGCCATTTGAGGATAATGCTGGTATCTAGTCCGCCGCTGTATGCCAATACTGCTTTTTTGACAGATTTTTTTGCCATATTTTTGCCTTTTATTATGAAGATAGATTTCCGCGATTTTAACATAAACTTCGTAAGAGTTACCCAGAGGAGAAGCACAAAACGACTCCATCTCATCTCATTGGCAGCCCGTATGCGGTACTTTCTTAAGACTAAGGGAATAGGAACAGAGAGAATTAAAGGGATATTTTCGAAAAAAAAGTATAATCATTCAACAAATTTTCTTCATCAAAAAGGAAAAAAATGCTATTGAATAAAACTCTCATCGCATCATCTCTTCTTGTACTCATATTTTTAGGCGCTTGCGGGGGTTCAGAGCAAGCCACCCCGCGTAAGCCAAAACCGCTAGATACGACAGGTAAAAGTCCTACCTTCATCAAGGGGGCGGAAGATGGCTGTACGACGGCAAAGGGGGATTACACCAAAAATCATGAAGCTTTTAACAATGATATTGATTATCACGAAGGATGGTTTATCGGAAGAGGCTATTGCCAAGTTTAAATTCAAAACTATTTGTAAATGTATGGGAGAAGATCCGGCAGAATGCCGGAGGAAAAGTGCATAGATTATGCAGGTATTACAGAAACTTTCTTTTGTGAGTTTGTTCTATTATCGAACTTCACTACACCCTCGATAAGGGCGAAAATTGTATGATCTTTCCCCATGCCTACACCGGTACCCGGATGAACTTTTGTTCCTCTTTGTCTGATGATGATGTTACCCGGGATGACTGCTTCGCCGCCATATTTTTTGACGCCTAGACGACGACCCGCTGAATCGCGGTTATTCTGGGTTGAACCCTGACCTTTCTTGTGTGCCATTGTAACTCCTTATGCGATTGAAGTGATCATTACTCTAGTGAAGTCTCTTCTGAAACCTCTTTTGAGCTTAGAATCTTTTCTTCTTCTTTTTTTATAGATGATCACTTTTTTGTCTCTACCTTCGTTGATCACCTCACCTTTGACGACTGCGCCCTCCACAAAAGGAGTCCCGACCGTCAATGTTCCGTTGTCAAGCGCTAGAACCTCTTTGAATTCTACTGCGCTTTTTGGCTCCAAGCTCATATTGTCAAAACAGACGATATCGCCCTCTTTGACCTTGAACTGTTGACCGCTTGCTTTTATGATTGCGTACATTGCAAACCCTTCATTCTGTGTATTATTTTAAAAAAGTTTGTGATTATATCCAAACTATGTTTAATATATTTTTAAACTTCAAACAAATATTCCGAAACGATCAAAGCGCCGACTAATGTGCTAATGCGATACAGTCTATCTCGATCTTGACATTTCTCGGCAATGTCTTGACAGCCACAGTGCTTCTGACCGGTCGATGCTCTTTGAAGTAGGAGGCATAGATCTCATTGATGGCTCCAAAATCGCTCATATCATCGAGGAAAATGGTAGTTTTGATGACATCCGTCAGCTCTGCGCCGGCTGCCTCAAGGATGTTTTGCAAATTTTGCAAAACCTGATGCGTCTGCTCCTCCACACCATCCCCGATCAACTCTCCGTTTGGCTTCAATCCTATCTGCCCCGATGTATAGATGAGCCCGTTCGCGATGACCCCTTGAGAGTATGGACCTATCGCCGAGGGCGCTTTATCGGTAGATACAAATTGCATTCTTTCTCCTTAATTGTTCTCATAAAAAATATAGCTTGTAGAGTAGTCGGAAAACTCGAAATAGACCCGTTTTTCGCCCGGATCGGCTTTGAAATTTTGATTTTTGTCATCTATGCCGTATCCATACCGATAGGGTCTTGGCTCACCGCTGTTTGTACCATAGGCGGTTGAGACTTTATCGATTTTGATGAATCGTTTTACTAGCTTATCGCTTGCGTAGATATCCAGTACCCCGTCCGTTCCCGTCCAGTTTTGAATAGAACGGCTGAGTGTATTCTGCGTCTCTTGCGTACATCCGGCAAACCACAACACAAATAGAGCCAAGATAAAAATTCTACTCATCATTTATTCCTTTTTTTTGGATTTTGCATTGTAACACTTTTAGGCTTTTGGCATACCGAATTTTTGTGTCACAAGCTCCCCATTTTCATCAAAATAGAGATAATAGAGCTTATCTTTTGCGACACTTAATCCGACAAGATACCGCAATGCCAGATTGGCCTGAAGCGAGCCTATATGCATCACGATGGGCGCGGCTATCCCTCCGGGTTTGTGATCAGAGATGTTGAATACTCCAAATTCCGCCTTTTCAAAAAAGCAGACTTGCCCGTTGAACTCTTCGACGCTCGCGTATATCCAGGGCGTTTGACTCGCTTTGGCGTATCGGTCGATCTTGGCTCTGGTGGGGAGATTGTCAGTCGCGTCAAGTATCAAGTCATATTTATGGTCTAATTGTGAAAATGCGTCAAAATCCATATCAAAGGATTCCACACCAACAAAAGGATTTTTAGTCTTGATGAGTGCGGCGACCATCACAGCTTTGCTTTCGCCTTCGTCTTGGAGCGTGAAGGCGATCTGCCTATGGATATTGTGGAGCGAAACCCGATCGAAGTCCACGAGATGAATCTCCCCGATCCCGCTCGCACCCAAGGCAAGAGCCAGAGTACTCCCTAGCCCGCCGCACCCGATAATGGCAATTTTTTTGTATTGGAGCCGCTCTTGGGTCTCTTCGCCCCACAACTGTATCTGCCTATGAAAATATGCCTGCCGTGTCATAGATCGTCTCC
>DZAQ01000105.1 GCA_022729615.1 Sulfurovum sp. | reverse complement strand
TAATCAAAAGAAACAATACATTGCCGCAAGGAGAAAAGATGGCTTTAGATACGATTTCATCTGTAGAACAATTTAAGAGATTTGTGGAGGAGATAAAAGCATCGCAGGGGTATAGAGAGCCGATCGCTTTTGGGATAGCGAGGGTTGACAGGGGTCAAAAGAATGCTGAGAGGGTTCTCCAAGCAAGCTATACGGTTGTCAATTGGAGAGAGAATTTCGGTTCAGCGGCCATCTTCATCAAAGCGCTCCAAGAGGCGCGCTGCAAGGTCGATTTTTCGGGCTCTGAATTTGTCGCGACACTCAATGATACTTTTGTCCAAAATGCGATGGCAGCCTTCGCCCCTTTTCTTGCCGAAGCAGTAGGGGAGAGTCACCGCAATGTGCAAGTGATCAAAACAATGGCGCAGTTAGAAGATCTTGGCAAAGATTTTCGGATCACCTTCCTCTTTGAAGATACCAATCCCCAAAGCGTAGAGGCGGTTTACCTCAAGCTCTATGCCCTCTCTTTGGGCAAAGCACCGCTTCGAGGGATCAATCTCAATGGCGCATTTGGTCTCTTGAGCAATGTCGCTTGGGTCGGAAATAAGCCTTATGAGCTGGAGTATTTGAGGGAAAATGAGATCGAAATGAAGCTCAGAGGCACATATCCTACGGTTGACAGCGTTGATAAGTTCCCGCGCTACCTCCAGCACATTATCCCTGCGGACAATACCCGCATTTTGGATGCGAGCAGGGTGCGAATGGGTGCGCAGCTTGCGGCAGGGACGACGGTGATGCCCGGTGCATCGTATATCAATTTCAATGCAGGAACTCTAGGACCCGTGATGGTGGAGGGGCGTATCTCCTCTTCGGCTATCGTAGGGAGCGGTTCTGATGTCGGCGGCGGGGCGAGTATCCTCGGCGTGCTCTCCGGAACAGACGGCAATCCCATCACTATCGGAGAAAACACCTTGCTTGGAGCCAATTCTGTGACGGGATTGCCGCTAGGTGACGGCTGTATCGTTGATGCCGGTATCACGATCCTAGCCGGCAGCAAAGTCAAGATCGCTCCTGATGAGCTTGCCAAAATCCAAGCTGCAAATCCCGGAAAAGATCTCGGCAGCGGTACCATTTTTAAAGGCTCAATGCTCCAGGGACTCAACGGTATCCATTTCAGACAAGACTCAACCACCGGTGAAATGGTAGCGCGCAGAAGTACGAGAGAGGTCAAGCTCAATGAGGATTTGCACTAAATGAATGAAGAGGATATCAACAAAAAAGTATTCTTGCTTGCACTGCTGAAAAAGCGAGAGGATGAAACCGTGACAGATATCGTCAAAACACTTGCAAATACGGGAATGTTTGATCTAAAAGAGGGCAGAGCGCTCCTCCAAGAGCTCAAACAACAGCAGTATGTCACCGATGAGGGGTTGACCTTCAAGGGGATCATCATAGCCCAAGAGGCTGAAGCAGAGTTCAAACTATAGAAGGAAATAAATAGTGGATGAAATAACGATGCAAGATGCGATAGCAGCCTATGAGGAGGATAACCATGCGCTCTCTTTCGCCCTTTTTGACAAACTTGTAAAAAAGAGCAGAGACCCTGAGGCGATGTATTTTTTGGGGCGCCACTACATAGACGGGCTCGGGGTCGAAAAGAGTCAAGAGATGGCGATCGAACTTTGGAAAAAGGCTGGGAAAAACGGGTGTGTCGATGCGCAATATGCGCTTCTTGAGATCGTCCAGACAACAAGCCAGTGCTGCAAGGCATGAGGAGAGCATGTGCGAATAGACAAATGGCTTAGCAGCGTCAATGTCGTCAAGAGGCGGACTGTAGCATCAGACATGGTCAAAAGCGGTGTGGTTTCTATCAATGGCATACAGGCAAAACCATCCAAAGATGTGGCAGTAGGAGATAAAATCACGATCCGATACCTCGCCGGTGCCAAGGAGTATCAGGTACTCAAAATTCCAACGACCAAGACGATCCCAAAAACTCAAAAAGAGGAGTTTGTAAGGGAGTTATAGAGTTGCGCTTGATTGTCAAACAAGAAGAGGGAGAAAAAATGAGCACAAGAAGTAAATTTGAAGATCTTTTTGAGAATAAAATGAACCACACAGAGGCAAAAGAGTTCTTAGAGGCACTCTACCAAAAGGGAGAGAGTGCCGAAGATATCGCGATTGCCGCAAAAGTGATGCGTGAGCACTCGATCAGGCTGCCGCTGAGTGATGAGCTCCGTGAAAAAGCGATCGATATCGTAGGTACAGGGGGGGACAGAAGCGGGAGTTTCAATATCTCTACCACCGTTGCTCTGCTGCTCGCTTCGATGGGGTCGGTTGTTGTCAAACACGGCAACAGGGGGATCACAAGCCAGTCCGGTTCAGCCGATCTGCTTGAGGCTTTGGGGATAGATCTTGATTTGGGGGTTGAAGCACAGTTGAGGATGGTGGAGGAGTGCGGATTTTGTTTTGTCTTTGCGATGCATCATCATCCCGCGATGCGCCACATCATGCCGGTACGCAAATCGATAGAACATAGAACCATCTTCAATCTTCTTGGTCCCCTGACCAATCCATCAGGAGCGAAGAAGTACCTTTTGGGCGTCTTTGACCCCTCCTATATCAAGGTGATGGCTGAGGCGCTTCTCAAGCTTGATATCAAAAGAGCCCATGTAGTCAGCAGTGAAGATGGCATGGATGAGATCTCCATCTGCGCAAGAACTCCTTTTGCTTATGTGGAGGCGGGGCATATTTCCGAGGGGATTATCGACCCTCAAGCGTATGGATTTGAATTTGCGCCAAAAGAGGCTATTCACGGGGGTAATGCAGTGGCAAATGCCAAAATTACCCGAGATATCTTTTCGGGTCTTGAAGCTGGGGCAAAGAGAGATATTGTCGTACTCAATGCCATGTTCGCGCTCTTTACGGATGGAAAAGCCAGAGACCTCAAAGAGGCAAAAGAGATGGCGGTCGCAGCGCTTGAGAGCAAAAAAGCTCAGCGCCACCTCGAGGCTATCGTCGCACTCTCGCAAAAACTCTCAGGGGAAACACTCTCTTGATGAAGGCGGAGTTTACTCTTGGGCTTTCAGAGATAGACGAGGCGGTACTCTTTCTTGAGGAGCATATTCGGCAAAATACAATTCTATTTTTGTCCGGGGATTTGGCGGCAGGCAAGACAACTCTCGCCTCAGCCATAGCCAAATCCAAAGGTTTTGTATCGGGGGCAACCTCTCCAACCTTTTCGCTTCAGCAGTGTTATGGCGAGAGGCTTTTTCATTATGACCTCTATCGTATCACCAATGAAGAATTTTTTGCGCTAGGTCTGCATGAAGAGTTCGACAAAGAGGGGTGGCATCTCGTCGAGTGGGCAGATGCGCCGCTCAAAGAGTTTTTAGCAAATGCGGGTTATAATACCGCTTCGATAGATATCACATCGACCGGCAAGAGCCGGCACTACACTATAGAGGTTTGAATGCACACTCTTGAAGCGAGACATCTCAGCAAGATCATCAAAAAGAGTCAGATTGTGCACAATATCTCATTGCGGCTCAAAAGCAGAGAGGTTGTAGGACTTCTCGGACCAAACGGCGCCGGCAAGACAACCTGCTTTTATATGGTATGCGGCTTGACGGATGCCACAAGCGGAGAGGTGCTCATCGATGGCAAATCCGTCACGCATCTGCCTCTAAGCGCGAGAGCGAAAGCCGGCATAGGGTATCTTCCTCAAGAATCAAGCATCTTCAAAGATTTGACCGTCGAAGAGAATCTTCTCATGGCTGCGGGGACTCTCAAGATAGAAAAGCATAAAATCGACTCTCATATCGATAAATTGCTTGAAGTGCTCAACATCAACCCTATCCGCAATCGTTTGGGCATTCGCCTCAGCGGCGGAGAGCGAAGACGCGTGGAGATCGCGCGTGCCTTGGTCGGAGAGCCTAAATTTCTCCTGCTTGATGAGCCTTTCGCCGGGATAGACCCTATCGCGGTGTTAGATATTCAAAATATCATCAAGCAGCTTGTCGATCTCGATATGGGCATCCTCATCACCGATCACAATGTCCGCGAAACGCTCGGGATCTGCGACCGTGCCTATGTGATGCGCAGCGGAGAGATGCTGGCATCAGGCACAAGTGAAGAGATCGCCAATGATAAAAATGTCCGAGAGTTTTATCTCGGAGAAAACTTCGTATTTTAGTTCTCATCGCTTAACAGGATAAAGCAGGGTCCTCCTAAGACCTAGCTCGAGGTTCGAGTCCTCGTGGG
>DZAQ01000233.1 GCA_022729615.1 Sulfurovum sp. | reverse complement strand
ATCAAACTTATGCTACAATCTATCACTTTAAATCAGCAGCAGAAGAGGAAATAGCGATGGCAGGGATATTGGGATTTTTGGCGGCTCTTGCCGATGACATCAGCTCACTTGCCGGTAAGACTATGGCTCAGGCAGCCACAGGTATCTCAGGCTCACTCAACAATACCTCAATTTTGCTTGACGATATCGTTACTTATACCAAAATTGCCAGCACAAAGTCTTCGGGCATCGTGATCGACGATCTTGCGGCTATCTCCAATCTCACCAATGAAACCACTACCAGTATTCTCCAAAAAGAGATACAAAAAGCGCACTCTTTTGGTGAGCTCAAAGAAAATATCGCACATCTCACAGGCAAAGAGAAAAAAGTTCTTGAAGAGGAGCTCGAACGGCTGCTTGAGAGTGCGGGTGCCCAGGCTAAGCGCATAGCCGCCCAAAGAGAACTTCCGATCGTCTGGAAAATTGCCAAAGGGAGTGCCAAAAATAAACTTATTATCATCCCTCTAATTCTCGCTATCAGCGCAATATCTCCTTGGCTGATGGTTCCGATACTGGTAGCCGGCGGGACATATCTCGCCTACGAGGGGGCGGAGAGTGTTATTCATAAATTTTTTGGGCGCCACGATGAGCAGACTCAAGAGGAGACGCTTGAAGAGCTCAGTACGGAACATTTTGAAGCAAGCAAAGTCTCAAGCGCGATCAAAACAGATTTTATCCTCTCACTTGAGATCATGGTTATCGCCCTTTCACTCGTAAGCGATCAGCCGATATTGATACAAGTTGCCACACTGATACTTGTGGGTTTTATCACGACTGTCGGAGTCTATGGGATCGTGGCGCTCATCATCAAGCTGGACGATATAGGCTTTTTCCTCCAAGCAAGAACCAATGGGCTGCTCAATAAGCTCGGCGATACCCTTGTAGCTATCGTCCCCTATCTCATCCAATTCATCTCTATCGTCGGAACCGTCGCGATGCTCGCGGTCGGAGGCGGTATCATCATCCATCAGCTCCATCTGTTTGGC
>DZAQ01000104.1 GCA_022729615.1 Sulfurovum sp. | reverse complement strand
AACAGGCGAGAGGTATAGACGCGAAGCCCCAATTCGTCCAAACCATGAGCATCCTTAGTATCAAACAGACTTTTCATTATATTCCCTCAATTTTCAATATCTCTCTGAGATCTTTTGTATCGATGATATGTGTCGCTTCTGCTTTGAGTATCGGTTTGGCGCAAAATGCCACGCGGGTATCGGCATGAGCGAACATACTCAGATCATTGGCGCCGTCGCCTACTACGAGGGTATCTTGGCGCGTCACACCCATGAGCTTTTGGAGACGCACGAGCATATCGCCTTTTGAAAATCCAAACATCATATCCCCTCCGACTCTGCCGGTAAGTATCCCCTCGTCATCGTGCAGAATATTGGCAAAATCGGCATCAAGACCGAGCTTGAGGGCTGCCGGAGAGGTGGCATTGCGAAATCCCCCCGAGAAGCAGATGACTCTATATCCTCTCTCCTTGAGACCGCTGACCACCTCATAGGCTCCGGGCATCAAAGGCAGATCGGCGCAAATAGTATCTACCTGAGATTTGTGCAGCCCCTCCAAAAGCGTCACCCGTGTCGTCAAGGCTTTGAAAAGGTCGATTTCTCCGGCCATCGCCCGTTCCGTGATCGCCGCCACTTCCGCCCCAAACCCCAGAAACGCCGCCAAAATATCGATCGTCTCCCCATCCATCAATGTCGAATCAAAATCAAAGACTGCCAATTTCATACCCCATCCCCCTATTCCTAAATAATATTTATAAATATATCAATGACACTCTATGGAACTATTGGGTAAGATTATAACGAATTTATTTTACAAAAAAGAGAATCGTTTATGTTTGACCAGTTTTGCCATACGCTCTGCAGCAGCGAACCCTTCATCACCGTCGAGGTCAATCCGCCCCACGGCGCTTCGATCGATGGTATCATCTCAAACATCAGAGAGATCGGACTTCAGGATAAAGTAACGGGGTTCACCGTCACCGACAATCCTCTCGCCAAACTCAAAATGTCCGGCGTACTCTCCGCTATCAAGATCCAGCAGACTTTTGGAAAAGCGGTCATCGCCACTATGAGCATGCGCGACAAAAACAAACTCTCGCTCCAGTCCACCCTGCTCGGCGCCAATGATTTCGATCTGCGGTGTATCCTGGCTCTCACGGGTGATCCGGCGAAATACTCCGATCAGCCTGAAGTCAAAGGGGTGCTTGAGCGAGATTCGACACTTTTGCTCAGTATCATCTACCATCTCAACAACGGGGTGGACTACAGCAATAAAAAGCTCAATCCTCCGCCAAAGCCTATCTACCCTTTTGCGGTGAGCAACTCTTACGCGAAAGATATGCGGCGGCTCCAAAAACGGATCGTCAAAAAGCTCGATTACGGCGCGCGAGCTATCTTCACGCAGCCAGTTTATGACCTGGAGAATGCCAAGGAGTTGATCGAACTTTTCGAAGAGGCGAAAACCATCAGCATCAGAGAGAGTGCCAAAGAGGCGCGGCTCATACTAGGACAATTCCCTATCGTGCGATCCAAAACCGCCAATTTCATCAATGACAAAGTCCCCGGCATCAGCGTCCCAAAAGCCATCATAGATGAGATGAATCTAGCCGCCATGGATGGCGAGGAGAAGGAACAGGAGATAGGTTTCGCGCTCTCCAAAAAGATATTTGACGAGATGATGAGAGAGCATGGCAAAGTGCATTTGATGACGCATAACCGCTTCGATCTCTGCAGCCAATTGATCGGATAGTTTGGCACGCTCAAGGGTTTTGCAAACAAAGTACGGCGATTCGCAAACTCGTCATCCTCATTTGTAACTCCATCCGTCATCTTCGGGGCTTGAGAGGGGGATTCATTGTATGAAAGTGGATTCCTGCTTCCGCAGGAATGACGGAGTATCGTCGCTGCGATCGGAGCGCAGCAGTCTCTGTCAGTTTTGGATTGCCGCGTCGTTTCACTTCTCGCAATGACGGGGAATTGTCATCCTCGTGCTTGACACGGGGATCCATTGGAGATAAAGTGGATTCCTGCCTTCACAGGATGACGAGGAGTGGCTTGAGTATCTACTTAAACGCGTTTTCCAAATCACTGACGATGGCTCCCGGTATGGTCGCTATCGTCATGAATTGTGTCATCTCCAAGAGCGGATAGTAGAGCGCGATATTGTATTTGGGCGCCAATGATCTCGCCTTGCCATCCTCGATCAATACGGTATAGGGCAAAATAGCGCCGTTTGCTGCGCCAATCTTGGTGGCGAACTTGGATGTGCGGCCATCAAGCTCCACACCTACAAGTGTGGCATTTTCGCCAAGCGGAAGCTCAAAGAGCATTTTGCCGCTCGCTTTGACTTTGGCTAAAAGCTCGCCATTTTCCCCTTGCGCTATCTCATCCATCTCTTCATAGTATGGCATCCCCATCATGAAATGGTAGCGCTCCAGAGCATCTGCCGGCATCTTGTCTTTTGAGTTGCCAAGCCCCTCAAAAGTGCCGTTTACTCTATCGAGAATCTCGAGAGCCGCCCCTTCGTCATACTCTTTTTGCATATAAGCCTTTGCGAAATAGAGCGGGTTGGTGATGCTGATCTGTTTGTTGGTCTCATCTATGAGGAGTCTGAGCACGCCTGCAAATCCACGCTCCTTTTTCTGAGCCATCTTTTTGAGGCTTTCATTGGTGAAGACTATTGTGGTGAGCGCACCGCTTTTGTCGATGGGCATGGATGAGAGCACTTCAAATCCATTGGATTTCAAATCCGCCGTTACTTGGGCGACCGAAGCCATGGGTCCCGTGAGGAATGTACTTATCTCTCCGTTGATCGGATGACCGGCTTTGGAAGGCGCAGATACCACTCTGGCAGGAAGCTCTTGAATGGTTTGGGTCACACTCTCTTCACTCTTTATGCTGCCCTGTGTTTGTGCTGCTGCAGCCGGTTGGGCAGCCGGAAGCGGGAATGGCGTACTCTCTACCTCTTTGGCGCCGAGAGAAACCATAATTTCCGGTATCTCTTTGTCGAGACTAGCGATATAATCAACCCTCTTTTTGTCTGTGATGCCCGCCATAGCAGCCCAGTTGGAGAGTCGCGGCATCCCGATCACGAGTTTGTTGGAGCCTTTTTCTATATACATATACATGGTGCACGGTGCAAATACGCCCGCCTGGGTTTTGGCTCCTTCGTTGTCAAAGATAGTATAGGAGAAGGTAAAGTGGCAGAGTGAATAGATCCAAAATGCATCAAATTTGGGCAGCTTGTCTGTTCCGTCAAAACTCTGCTTATAGTTGTAAAATCCTGCTATGATGTACTTTTTCGCCTCGAATGCCGCCTCAAATTTCTCCTGAAAGGTATCGATAAAATCATCGAGATCCTCCGGTCGCTTGAAATCAATCTCAAAGTTCATGATGCGGTCACCGGTCATTTCGGAATAATCAATATAGCTTTTCTCGCCGCCGATCTCTTTGGCGATCATAGCATCGAGCGGTTCAAAAGATTTGATATAGTTTGAACGGATCGTCTCATCTTTGATATCAAGCATACTCAAGATCGCATCCGGAGTCAAATGCGCGACAGTAGATATTTTGCTGCCTTGTGGTTTGTAAAGCAGCACATCAAATGGATTAAAACCGGCGATTCTAGGGTCGATATTGAGAAACGGCTTGATCACATCCGGGTTGACTATAGTTACAAAACTCAAAAGATCAAGTGTCGTCGAGCCATACTTTTTCTTGTAGGATTCATTGATTTGATAGTGGGGATCCACTACGATATACCCGATATCCTTGATTTTTGTATCGAGCATCGCTCTGTATTTTTTGTCTATATCGGCTTCAGTTTGGAACAGCGCCATGGTATGTTTCTGTGTCTCTCCTTGTGTGACTGCAATGGCAGGACTCGCGACAGTCTCGGCGACGAGAAAACTGCTCAAAACGATGTTTGTCACCAAGCTGGCGATGAAAAAGGTCAATATATTTTTATCTATTTTCATCTCGGCTACCACTTTCTGATTTTGGTATGGCAAGCGAGGCACTGCTTGAGTGTATCTTTGTAGCGGTTCATAGCGCTGTACCTCTCATTTGCATTATAATTTGTCAACAGCTCTTGAGCGAGAGCCGATATCTTGGCGCTTTGCTCTTTGGCGTACTTGTAGCTGTAGGTATTGCCTTTGCCAAGCATCTCTTCATCTTCTTTGCTTGGCGGTTCGATGTTTTTGACCCTCTCTCGCAGAGTGACAACGCCATTTTTGACAAGAGACGGATCGTTATACAAAAACCCTTTTTGTATCTGAGCCATGGAGACCTCCATCTCTTGCATATTTTTTTT
>DZAQ01000018.1 GCA_022729615.1 Sulfurovum sp. | reverse complement strand
CGCTCACCGCAGGGATCGGAGGCTCCTTGATCAGTTTTGGTTCTGCTGCCGGAGTAGGGGTGATGGGGAGACTCAAGGGGATCTATACCTTTGGGTCCCATCTCAAACTCTCGTGGACGATACTTGTAGGATATATCGTCTCGATAGCCATTTGGTATATTCAATTTCAAATTTTAGGATGGTATTAATAGAATGAAAAATGTGCCCATAGTGATACTCGATTTCGGATCACAATATACGCAGCTAATTGCTCGAAAACTAAGAGAAAGCGGTGTGTATTGCGAAGTTGTTCCCTTTAGAGAAGATATAGAATCCATCAAAGCCAAAAAGCCGCAAGGGATCATCTTCTCGGGTGGTCCGGCAAGTGTGTATGCTCCTGATGCGTATAAACCGAATGATGATATATGGAATTTGGGGCTGCCGATACTCGGTATCTGCTACGGGATGCAGCTCATTACTCAGCACTTCGGAGGCGAGGTAGTTCCTGCCGATCATCATGAATACGGCAAGGCAAAGTTAAATATAAAAAAAGACTCCCCTATATTTGAAGGAATTGATAACAGTTCCATAGTGTGGATGAGCCATGGAGATAAAGCGCTGAGTATCCCGCAAGGCTTTGAAGCTATCGGAGAGAGTGAAAATTCACCGTTTGCCGCCATATCCAATGAAGAGGCTCGTATATATGCTTTCCAATTTCACCCGGAGGTACACCACTCGGAGCTTGGCACGAAGCTATTGAAAAACTTTGCCAAATATATTTGCGGTTGTGAAAGCACATGGAATATGGGATCATTCGCGAAAGAGCAAATCGCAAATATCCAAAAACAAGTTGGAAGCAAGAAGGTGCTCTGCGGCGTAAGCGGCGGCGTGGATAGCTCGGTTGTGGCTGCGATGCTGCATGAAGCATTGCCCAAAGAGCAGCTCGTATGCGTATTTGTCGATCAGGGACTTCTCAGAAAAGACGAAGCAGCGCAAGTGCAGAATATGTTTAAAATACTCGACATTGATTTGATCACTGTTGATGCAAGAGAGGAGTTTTTGGGAAAACTCAAAGGTATCACCGATCCTGAGAAGAAAAGAAAAATTATAGGGGAAACCTTTATAGAAGTATTTGATAAAGAGGCCAAAAAACACAATGATGTTAGCTTTCTTGCTCAAGGCACACTTTATACGGATGTGATCGAATCTGTTTCGGTTAAAGGACCAAGCAAAACTATCAAGTCGCACCACAATGTAGGCGGGCTTCCGGACTGGATGACATTTGAGCTGGTTGAGCCTCTGCGTGAAATTTTCAAAGACGAGGTGCGCAAACTTGGACTTGAGCTAGGGCTTCCAAAGGATATGATCGGTCGTCATCCGTTCCCCGGACCGGGGCTGGCTATCCGTGTGATGGGTGAAGTCAATGAAAATGCGCTGAGACTTATCAGAGAATCAGACGCCATCATGCAGCAAGAGCTCAAAGCATCCGGATACTATGACAAGGTCTGGCAGGCATTTACAGTGCTTCTGAATGTAAGCTCTGTCGGCGTCATGGGTGATAACCGTACCTATGACAATACTGTTTGCGTCAGGATGGTAGAGTCAGTTGACGGTATGACGGCAACATTTGCTCATGTGCCACACGATATACTTGAAGGCATAAGCAGAAGAATTATCAATGAGATAGACGGGATAAATCGAGTAGTGTATGATATAAGTTCAAAGCCGCCGGCAACTATCGAGTGGGAGTAATAAAAAGTCTCTTTTCTAGAATTGACTTCGTCAGAGTCGAAATTTTCTCAGTCATTTACTTTTATGTAAACTCCTGTCGTAAATTTCTCCTCTTCCTTAGTTCTTCTAAAAAATAGCTCTTTTTCTATTTGTTTGCATTTTTTAGTAAGCTCCCTTGCGGCAACATCCAAATCCAACAGACGCTAAAAGTGGATATGATATCTTATACTTTAGTCACTTTGACTAAAGTATTCTTCATAAAAAGTTGAAAATTTAACCATTTTTTTGTATACTTCCGGAAAAATCAAAAATAAAAAGGATCATTGTATGGCAAAACATCAATTTCAAACAGAGATAGGACAACTTCTCAAACTTATGGCTCACTCTTTGTACTCCAACAAAGAGATTTTTATCAGAGAGTTGGTTTCCAATGCCAGTGATGCGCTTGATAAATTTAACTATATACGATTGACTGATGAGCAGTTCAAAGAGGCAGACTGGAAAGGCAAAATTTTTATCGGTTTAGACAAAGAAGATGGTTCATTGACCATCGGTGATAACGGGATCGGCATGAATGAAGAGGATCTCATGAGCCATCTCGGCACCATCGCCAAATCCGGAACCAAGTCATTTGTAGAGAGCCTCACGGGAGATGCCAAGAAAGACAGTAACCTGATCGGGCAGTTTGGTGTCGGATTTTATTCGGTTTTCATGGTAGCGGAATATGTCGATGTCATCACGAAGAGAGCCGGTGAGACGCAAGCATATAAGTTTAGCACAGACGGAACCGGCGAGTATGAGATCAAGCCGGTGACAAAAGAGGAGCATGGTACCATCATCTATATCAAGCTCAAAAGTGATGAGAAAGAGTTTTTGGACAAGTGGCGTACACAAGAGGTAGTCAAAAAATACTCCAACCATATCGCATACCCGATCATTCTCAATTACTCCCAAGAAGAGACAACGGGCGAAGGGGAGACAAAAGAGACCAAAATGGTCAAAAAATCTGAGCAGATCAATGCGGCTACTGCGCTTTGGACACTCCCAAAATCAGAACTCAAAGAGGAAGATTATATTGAATTTTACAATACAATCGCACATGAGGATGGGGCGCCTTTGTGCTACCTGCACAACAGAGTAGAGGGTGCGCAAGAGTTCACAACACTCTTTTACATCCCCAAAAAAGCGCCTTTTGATATCTATAGAGCCGATTATAAATCCGGTGTCAAACTCTATGTGAAGCGGGTTTTCATCACTGATGATGACAAAGAGCTTTTGCCGACCTATCTGAGATTTGTACGAGGTATCATCGACAGTGAGGATTTGCCGCTCAATGTCAGCAGAGAGATCCTCCAAGAAAATAGAATCCTCGCCAATATCAAACAAAACTCTGTCAAAAAAATACTCTCAGAGATCAAAAAATTGAGCGGTGAGGATGCGGTCACTTTTGCCGAGCAGTACAATAAACTCATAAAAGAGGGCATATATACGGACTATACGAACAAAGAGACACTTTTGGAGATCGTGCGTTACAAAAGTTCTGCTCAAGAGGGAGTCGTGTCGCTGGATGAGTACATAAGCCGCGGCAATAGTGAGAAAAAAGAGATCTATTATATCATCGGTGAAAATGAGAAGGCACTCAGAAACTCGCCGCTGCTTGAGGCATATAAGCAATCTAGCATCGAAGTATTGATCCTTGACGACAAAGAGATCGATGAGATCGTCACGCCGATGATCGGAGAGTTCAAAGAGTGGCAGTTCAAAGATATTACGACGATCGAGGCGCCGGAAAGCAAAACTCAAGAGGAAAAAGAGGAGATCAGTAAAGAGTTTAAGTCTCTTACGGATAAAATCAAATCGGTTTTAGGCGATGAGGTCAAAGAGGTGAAGACCTCCACGAGACTTACCGCAAGTCCTTCGTGTGTACTCAAAGACAGTTCGGATCCGATGGCGGGAATGGCGCAAATGTTTGCCAGAATGGGGCAAGAGATGCCCGAGATACCGCTTATTATGGAGATCAACCCTGACCATGAAATGATCCAAAAACTCAACCATTTAGAGGATGAAAACCTTTTCTCTGCCATCTCTTGGGTTTTGTTCGATTCAGCGAAACTCTCAGAGGGGCTAGAGCCGAAAGATAAAGTTTTGTTTGCCCAAAGAGTAGCAGAAATAGCCAATAAGGCGTTGTAAAATTTTACCAATACAAGGAAAACGATGCCAAACAATTTGATGTCATCTCAAAAAAAAGCCACCATAGTCTCTACATCCGTAGCTGTTCTTTTGGTGATAGTCAAGCTTACTGTCGGCATCGCAAGCGGTTCGGTAGCGGTGCTTGCATCAGCGATCGATTCACTGCTTGACTCGGCAGTCTCTCTCTTCAATTTTTTTGCTATCAAAAAATCTGAAGAGAATCCTGATGAAGTCTTCCAGTACGGCAAAGGCAAAATTCAGTCTCTCGCAGGGGTGATCGAGGGAACTGTCATCACAGTATCGGGGCTTTATATCATCTATGAATCGATCAAAAAATTGATTGTTGGATCAACGACCGAGTTGCTGGAACCCTCTATAATGGTGATGATCTTTTCGATCATAGCGACCTACCTTTTGGTACAGTATCTTATGCAAGTAGCCAACCAGACGGGCAGTATCGTGATCAAAGCGGACGCACTGCACTACAAAACAGACCTTTTGAGCAATGGCGCCGTACTCTTGGCATTGGGGCTTGTCTATCTGACGGGTTTGCATAGTATTGATGCTCTCTTTGGTCTGGCTATCGGCATATATATCATCTATTCGGCATATGCGATCATTGAGGAGGGGGTGATGATGCTTTTGGATCGTTCGCTTGACAAAGAGATCATTGAGAAGATAGATGAGATTATCTCTTCGCAAAAGAAGGTCAATGGATACCATTGGCTCAAAACAAGAACAGACGGCACGACCAATTTTGTAGAGTTTCATATGGTTTTGAGACCTGATATGGTGTTGCTGGAGGCGCATCAGATAGCCAACAAGATCGAAGATGCCATTATGGAGCTGGAGCCGCAGAAGCGATGGGTGATCACGCCTCATTTTGACCCTTATGATGACGAAGAGATCAATGAGGCTCTCTTCCATGGTGTGCCGATCGCCTCTTTAGAGAAATAAAATGCCCGATTCCCCCCCGATCTATCTCCTCTCGCCTGATGCAAAAGAGGGGGTGTATTCTCTGCCTATGATCCGGTTTGAAACCTCTGCGCAGAGTATCGATTTTTCCGGATGTGATACATTGATGTTTACCTCCAAGCAGGCTGTAAGGATCGCAGATGCCATCTCCAAAGAGTGGAAAAACTTTCCGGCTGTTGCAGTAGGAGCGGCAACCAAAAAGGAGATCGAATCACTCGGCGGACAAGTTATCTATTTTCCTGAAAATTTTTACGGCAAATCGCTTGCCGAAGATATTGCCGATTTTTTTGCCGATCGGCATATCCTCTATTTGCGCCCGAGAGAGGTTCTCTTTGACTCCAAGGGGTATCTAGCCAAAAGCGGCATTATCTTGGAAGAGCAGATCATCTACGAGACGCATTGTATAGAGTACGATAAACAGATGCAGCCACCGGAATCCTCGATCATTATATTTACTTCGCCCTCTACCATACACTGTTTTCTCAAAAATTTTGATTGGCTGCCAAGTTACCGCGCTGTAGTGATCGGGGAGTCAACAAAGGTGCATCTCCCTCCAAAAAGCCGATATTATGTAGCTAAAAGAGCGCTGATAGACTCTTGTGTAGAAAAAGCCTTTGAGGTTGCGGCAAAAAGTTAATTTTCACCTTTTTTTCACTCACTCACTTTACTATAAACCCAAATAGGCTATAATAAATCAACCTGGATAGTTCGACCACTGTTACATGGGGTCCAACATTTAGTTTTGGCGGGATATGTAGTCGAATCGGTGTGTGGGTATTTTTGTTTGAGCTGCTACAGTGAGAATCTGCCCCCTAAAGAGTCGCTCTCTCCTGCATTGTTGGCTTATTAGGGCCGACTTTCAACAGAACGGCTATCTGGGCTCCAAAAATTTATAATCAGAAGTCATCAACGATCGGTTTGGCTTGTTGTTATTAATTTCCGGAGAAGAATATGGATATATTGATCGTGGGGAGTGGAGGTCGAGAGTATTCGATAGCTCTGGCATTGAAAAAAGACCAAAATGTCGGAAAGCTCTATTTTGCTCCGGGAAATGGCGCGACAGGCAGATTGGGCGAAAATGTGCTTATTGATGATTATGTCCAATTGGCAGATTTTGTCAAAGAGCATGAGATCGCACTGACGATAGTCGGTCCTGAGGGACCGCTGACAGAGGGGATTGTAGATATTTTCAAACAGAGAGGTTTGACGATCTTTGGTCCATCTGCCAAGGCGGCCCAGCTTGAGGGGTCAAAGATCTTTATGAAAAACTTCTTATCTCGTCACAATATCCCCACGGCAAAATATATCGAAACAGACTCACTGCAGGATGCATACACTTTTATCAACCAAATGAGTACCCCGATCGTTGTCAAAGCAGATGGTTTGTGTGCCGGAAAGGGCGTCATCATAGCCAATTCGCACGATGAGGCGAAAAAAGCAGCGGGTGAAATGCTTTCGGGTAATGCATTTGGCAAGGCTGGGATGAAGATCGTCGTGGAGGAGTTTCTCGACGGATATGAGCTCTCCATTTTTGCTATTTGTGACGGTACGGATTATGTAGTGCTGCCAGCCGCGCAAGATCACAAGCGCCTTCTCAATGATGACAAGGGTCCCAATACAGGCGGAATGGGTGCCTATGCTCCAACCCCGCTTGTCAATGAGTCCATCTATCAAAAGCTCAAAGAACGGGTTATAGAGCCTACGCTCAAAGGGATGAAAGAGGAGGGTGCCCCTTTTTGCGGTGTGCTTTTCATAGGCGTAATGGTGGTAGCGGGCGAGCCTATCATCTTGGAGTATAATGTGCGATTTGGTGATCCCGAGTGTGAAGAGCTCATGCCTCTGCTCAAATCCCCGGCGAGTGAACTCTTCTATAAGGCAGCCACGGAAGATCTCAAGAATGCCAAAATTGAGTTTCACGACAAATATGCAGTTGGAGTTGTGATGGCGAGCAAAGAGTATCCTTATAAAAATTCAGAACCCGCCGAGATCATTATCGATGATATTGTTCATGATGATATCGATGCCAATGCCCATATCTCTTTTGCGGGCGTCACTCTCGGCGAAGAGGGCAAGCTTTTCGCGACAGGCGGTCGCGTGCTGGTGTGTGTCGGCATCGGAGATACCATTAAAGAGGCGCAGAAAAGAGCCTATATGCTTTGCGGGCAGGTTCATTTTGCCGGCAAGCAGTGTCGCACCGATATTGCCTACCAGGCATTGCGATTGGAGTCATAATGGAGGAAATTTTGCCTACCGGTACCATCTCTATTGCTATACCCAAAAAGCGGGTTGGCGCTTTTGTGATCGATGATCTTGTGATCTCATTTCTTTTTTTGGCTATCTTTTGGGAAGCTATTGCATCACTTCACGATCCGGTGGAGATAAGCCAATTTGTGACGGATAATTTTTTGATCATTGCCTCCATCAAAATTCTCTACCACACTTTTTTTGTTTGGCAGAATGGAATGACTTTGGGAAAATATATTATGAAAATCAGAGTAGTTACTTTGCAGAGTGAGCAAACTCCTTCATTTTTAACTGCTTTGGCGCGAGCCGTAGTGAGGGTAGCGAGTGAAATATTTTTTTATATCGGATTTGCAATGGCATTTTTCAATCCTCTAGTGCAGACACTGCACGATAAACTTACTCAATGTGTGGTGGTCGATGCGTAAATTTTTACTTATTATTATGTTTTTGTGTGGTTCTAATGCGATAGCCGAGGAGCAGATAGAGATCATGGCAGAAAATCTCTCGGCTGATGATGCAACAGTGAGCGCGGAGGGAAATGTCGTCGTGCACTATGGAGAGAGTGTGATCCAATCTTCATCTGCTCTTTATGACAAAGGAAAACATCTGTTGACACTCATGGGGGAGAAGATCGAGGTACTTGGTCACAAAGGGAGTAAGATTCACAGCAAAGAGCTCAAGATCAATACACAATCCAAGAAGGTAACATTCAAAAATGTATTTCTTGCGGATGAGAGTGATATTTGGGTTTTTTCAGAAAATGCTACCAAGGAAGATACAAATGTTACTTTCGGACCGGCGATGATGTCTAGCTGTGATATCAAGAGCAGGGATTGGACCTTTTATTCTGAGAGTTCACACTATGATAGCGAAGAACACTACATGACCATGCGTGATGTGAATGTCAAATTTTGGGATATTCCGGTGCTCTATACCCCCTATTTGGCGTTCTCAACCCATAATGAGCGAAGCTCCGGACTGCTTTTCCCAAGTTTTGGATATACCAAAAGCGAAGGCGCGGTTTATGAGCAGCCGATCTATTGGGCGGCATCACAAAGCTGGGATGTGGAGCTCAGACCGCAGATACGAACCAACCGAGGAGGAGGAGTCTATGGAACCTTGCGGTTTGCCGACTCTCCATACTCGCAAGGCGCAATCCGAATGGGATACTTCAAGGATACGGAAGATTATGTCTTAGAAAATAATATCAAAAATGACTCTCACTACGGCTTTGAGATGGTTTATGACTCATCCAAAGTGCTTGGTCGTTTTGCTGATATTGACAGTAGTGTTGTGGACGGTCTCTTCGTCAATATGACACTGCTCAATGACATCGACTATATCTATCTTCAAAAGAAGCCAATGGGGCACTTTGGCGCATATTTTTATCAAGAAAGCAGAGCCAATTATTTTGTCCATGATGAAGATTTCTATGGAGGTGTCTATACAAAATACTTTATAGATACCATTTCGGAAAATAATGACCAGACGATGCAAATTCTCCCAACCATGCAGCTGCATAAGTATCTTAAGCCGATTCTCCTTGATAAGCTCACTTATAGTATGGATTTGACGATGAATAACTATACTAGAAAAGAGGGGACAACATTTAAGGCGGCAGAGTTTTATGCCCCTATCGAGTACACGCATACATTTTTGGATGACTATTTGAAGCTCTCACTGAAAGAAGATATCTATTATAATGAGTTGATGTTTGGCAATGGTGTTTTTGTCAATGATGACTATCAATATTTTAATAATGTTACAAGAGTTCAGCTCTTTAGCGATTTGACCAAAAAATACAGCAGTTTTGTCCATGTTTTGCAGCCCGGAGTTACTTATAGCCTGCCAGGAGACATAGCGGAATCGCCGGTAGAGTACGAAAAGCTAGATGATGCACAAAAGAAACTCTTTGCACCGGGGATTGAAGAGGAGAGTGTTGCATTTAGAATGAGCCAATATTTTTATGAGACTTCAGGTGATTTGAGATTTTATGAACGATTGATCCAGTATTATTATCCGGATAGAGAAGAGTATCAGTTTGGAAATTTGGCACATGAGATGCAGTACAATCTTAAAAATTGGCAATTCTATAACAATATGATTTATGACTTTGAATTTGATAGCTTCAAAGAGCTCTCAAGCGCTATCAGATGGAAAAAAGACGCGGCAGGTCTTGAACTGCTGCACTCTTATCAGAGACTCTACTCCTATACAGACAATAGTGAAGTGCAAGAGCATAAGCTGAACAACGATGTCGGTCTATTTCTTATGTATCAGGTGACAAAAAAACTCGGTGTATTGGGTGGGCTTATCTATGATATTGATGAAGAGTTCAACTCTCTATGGCAATTTGGTCTAGGATACAACAAAGAGTGTTGGAATATCTCTTTGGCATTAAGACAAGATATTCGTCCTATTGCGACTGTTACCGGAGCAGATTCGATTTTGGAGAACTCATTTATGTTTCAGCTCAATTTTGTTCCATTTGGCGGTGTTGGGCTCAAAGATGATTCAATGAGAAGAGGAATGATGCGATAAAGAAAAGCCATATTTGTAGGTTTTGTGATGAAACGAGAGATTGATGAGTTTCAAAAAGCACTTGATATTTTAGCTCTCCCGAGGCTTATCACCAAAGAGGATATCAAAAAGCAGTATCGTTATCTTGCCAAAAAATATCATCCTGACTTGGGAGGTGATCCATCTCAAATGGAAGCCGTTAACGGTGCATATAAGCTTTTGATCGATTATATAGAACACTTCCGCTATTCATTTGATAATGAAGAGCTGCGCAGACAATCTCCGGAATTTACCCACTCCAAAACATTCAAATTTTAATTTTCTAATTTGTGGAGAATTTTATGTTCTAGGAATACTTCATCTTTCTAGGGTGATATTTGGGTAAAATAGTGTATCAAAACCTCAGGGTATGCCGAATAAATCGGGAAGGAAAGAGTAAAATGAGTGATAAAATCGTACAACTAACAATCAACAATCTAAGTGAACAGTTTACATTTGACAAGATAGCGAAGCAGGCAAGCGGAGCTGTGATGTACCAGTCAAAAAAGGCTGTCTTGATAGCTGCGGTTGCCATAGATCCAAAACCGGTGCATGAAGAATTTTTGCCATTGACGGTGCAGTACATAGAGAAGTCTTATGCTGCCGCCAAAATACCCGGTGGATTTGTCAAGCGAGAGGCGAAACCGGGAGATTTTGAGGTGCTTACCTCACGCTTGATCGACCGTTCCTTGCGCCCGCTTTTCCCCGAAGGTTTTAACTATTCGGTTGTGATTACTGTGATGGTCGTAAGCAGCGACAGTGAAGTAGATATGCAAATAGCAGCGCTCCATGCTGCCTCTGCGGCACTTTTTGTCTCAGATATTCCTGTCACGAGGAGTGTAGCAGGGGTGAGGATCGGACGCATTGACGGGAAGATCGTGATCAATCCGACCCTTACACAATTAGATGCAACTACTCTTGATCTTTTTGTGGCAGGAAGCGGTAATGATCTCTTGATGATAGAGATGCGCTCACAAGCATCAGAGGTGATCGATGATGTTGAGATAAATATAGTCGATCCGATGATGCCGGAGGTCCCGATGATCGTTGGGCATCAGGTGTGCAACGAGGTGAGCGAATCAGAATTTGTTGAGTTGACGGCTTTAGCATCTAGGGCTATAGCAGAGGCGAGTGAGTCGTACACGGAGGCATTTGTGCCCTATGTGAGGGAGCCATTGGCTTTGGTGCTTGAAGAGCAGAAGATTGACAGCAACCTCTATAATTTTATCGCTGTCGAATTTGCCGATAGGGTGAAAGAGGCTGTCATGTCTATGGCAAAAAGTGAAAGAAGTACCGCTTTTTCTGAAGTCAAAAGAGAGATTATTGCCGCTTGGGAAGGGGTGGGTCACGAGGGTGATGAGCTGCTGGTGAAACGAGTTTTGTCCGAGTATAAAAAGAGTGTCGTCCGCACCATGATACTTGATAACCGGTTGCGAGCTGACGGCAGAGGGCTTGATGAGGTGCGCCCTATCTCGATCGAAACAAATCTCCTTCCCAGCGTCCATGGATCGTGTCTCTTCACTAGAGGCGAGACGCAGGTGCTGGTGACGGCAACACTCGGAGAGACCAAAGACGCGCAGTCGTATGAGTTGATCACCAGCAAAAAAAGTCAATATGAGCGCTTTATGGTGCATTATAATTTCCCCGGATTTTGTGTGGGTGAAGCCAAGCCGGTCTCTTTTCCGGGACGGCGAGAGCTGGGTCATGGCACTTTGGCCAAAAAGGCGTTGGAACCTTCGATTGATTTGGCGAATGAGGGTACGATTCGTCTTGTCGCCGAGGTTTTGGAGAGTAACGGCTCCTCTTCGATGGCGACAGTTTGCGGCGGTTCATTGGCACTGAGGTCCGCAGAAGTAGGCGTGGTCAAATTGATCGCGGGTGTTGCCATGGGATTGGTGAGCGAAGAGAAACGATACGCCGTACTCACTGATATTATGGGTCTTGAAGATCATGATGGGGATATGGATTTCAAAGCCGCCGGCACAAAAGAGGGTATAACCGCACTACAAATGGATATCAAAACAGGCGGTATCGATCTAAAAGTGCTTGAGGATGTACTCCAAAAAGCGAGCAAGGCGAGAAATCATATCCTAGAGATCATGGAACAAGCCGAAGAGAAGATAGAGCCTAGCGAAGCATTGCCGAGTATGGAAGTTTTCAATATCCATCCAAGCAAAATCGTCAATATAATCGGCAAGGCAGGCGCCACAATCAAAGAGATTATTGAGCGTTTTGAGGTGAGTATCGATCTGGATCGTGACAAAGGGAATGTGAAAGTTACCGGTGAAGACAAAGAGAAGGTTACAGCCGCCAAAGATCATATCCAAAATTTGACGGATTTTCCAATAAAACAGCAGATGGTTTATGAGTTGGGGAGAGTTTATAAAGGCAAAATCAAAAAAATAGTTGATTTTGGTATGTTTGTAGAGATGCCCGATGGTTTTGACGCACTCTTGCATATTTCCAAAATTTCCAAAGGGCATATCGGCAATCTCACTGAACGATACAGTGAAGGCAGCGAGATCGATGTGGTCGTTATGGAACAAAATGGTAAAAAAGTAGGTTTGGCAACGCCTGATTTTCTTGTTTAAAACAGACTCTAAACTTTTTTTGTTATAATATCCTTATCTTGCATGAGTTGCATAGAGTAGGGAAATAGGGGCATTTATGTCCCTATTGCTATGTTTCATAGTTACGCGAGCCGAAATTGCTTTCTCGAAGATAGTCTAATGGAGACTTAAAAGCCACTCAAATTAAAAGGATATATGATGAAAAAGTTTTTCTTGCTCTTTTTGGCGCTTGGCGCTTTTGCGTTTGCTAGTGAAGAGGGTGATTCTATGATCAAAGCATACTCAGTAGTTGCTGCGGGTGTCGGTCTTGGTCTTGCTGCACTTGGTGGAGCGATCGGTATGGGGAATGCTTCCGCTGCGACAATCGCCGGTACTGCTAGAAACCCAGGTCTTGGCGGAAAATTGATGACAACTATGTTTATCGCTCTTGCTATGATCGAAGCACAAGTTATCTATACATTGGTTATCGCATTGATCGCTTTGTATGCTAACCCGTTCCTTGGATAATTAGCAACTTTTAAGTATTGGATGGGTATAATTCCCATCCTTAACAAACTATATAGTCTATGCGGCAGTGGTGGAACGGTAGACACGCTATCTTGAGGGGGTAGTGCCAACAGGTGTGGAGGTTCAAATCCTCTCTGCCGCACCAAAATCACAATATTCTTCATCTCTTATTTACAAAATATTATCATTTATTCAAATTATCAGTCTGAAATGAACTGAAATTTTATAAATTTGTATAAAATCCCCTAAATATCGCCATTTATGTCACTTTCTACTTGCTTTTAAATGTTTTTTTTGGTTATACTTATTGTGTAAAAATTTTATTTAAGGAAAAGTTATGACAAAAGCCGAATTTGTTGAATTGGTACAAGAGAAGGGTGGCTACTCCACAAAAGTCGCTGCTGAAAAAGCAATTAAGGCATTTACGGATGCGGTTTCTGCAGCACTTGTGAAAAATGAAGAGGTTTCATTGGTAGGATTTGGCGCATTCAGTGTAGCAAAAGTGGCAGAGAAGAGCGGTACCGTACCTGGAACTGACAAAAGATACACAAAGCCGGCACATAACGCACCTAAGTTCAAAGCTGGTAAAACACTCAAAGAGGCTGTTGCAAAATAAGACTCTCCTTTCCAGAGTGCAAGCTTGGCACTTTGGAAGCTCTATTAAATAGGGAAGAGATTGTTTTTTTGATGCAGTTTTATACTTCGCAATTCTAACTGTAAATCTCTAACTAATCATCTGACTATAAACCCCAATAAGTTATACTATCTGTAATCATTATTTTACTCTTAAGGAATACATATGGAACATCATAATCGAATCGGGCTGGGGGTTGCAGGGAATTTTGCACATCATCTGGAGCAAGCAGGCGAACTGAATGATTTCAAGAATGTCACCACAAAAGAACCGGATGCACCCAAAGGTATTTTCCCGTTTTATCTTCCAAAGCATGAGAGTTTTTTGGGTAATTATCCAATCTCAAGTGAGACACTTACACTCCCTAGCTATGAGGCAAATGCACAAGTGGAGCCTGAAGTTGCTATACTTTTTGAGATCGTATATGATGAGAGTATGCAGGTAGTAGATCTTAGAGCCAAGGCATTTACAGCATTTAATGACTGCACTATACGCAAAGAGGGTGCCAAAAAAATATCGGAGAAGAAGAGTTGGTCGCATGATTCAAAGGGCATTGCAAGCCGCTGGATCACCATAGACAAATTTTCATCGGGCGGTATTATGGATCACTACCATCTTTGCTCATTTTTGAGGCGTGACGGCATACTGCATCCTTATGGTGTGGATGCTCCACTGCTTGGCTACTCCTATTTTTATGAGAAGCTCACCGATTGGCTCATAGAGAAGATGAACGAACAAAAAGATTTTGGACCGCTTGAGGATATTCATCAGCATCTCAAGGATTGCGGCTACCCAAGCGAGGCGCTGATCTCGATCGGTGCGACAGCCTATAGCGAGTTTGGCGAGAAGCACTATCTTCAAAGCGGGGATGATATCTATGTCGTTGTCTATGATGCGAGAGCGAGCAGGGGTGATATCGAAAGCTCAAGTGATAAAATAGTTTTGCATCAGCAAGTACAGTGAGATGAGGCAGGTTCTACTCTTGGTATCGGTAGCTTTTTTGGTGATGGGGTGTACCGATGAGGGAAAATCACTCAAACTTATTCAAGACGGCTCCGCAAAGCAGACAAATCAAATCTCTACCCAAAAATCTGCGCCAAAAAATATAGAGGCACAAGCGTATCAAAAAGAGATAGATTTGGCAAAGCTCAAAAGCAATGAAAATCTTGAAATAGCCAAAATCGAAGCCAAGAGCAGGGAGGAGGTCAAACGAATTGAATCCGAAGCGCTTAAGGCTAAAACTCTAGCCGAAAAAGAGGTAGGATTGCAGGCGCAGCAAACCCAAAGCGAAATCGCTCGCCTCAAAGAGCAGACTGTGGTCATGACGCAGGATAAAGATATTGCTTTCAATAAAATTATTCTCATTGTCGCGGCTCTCCTTGTATCGCTTATGCTTCTGATCTATTTTTTGATACATCGCAAAAACAGGCTGCATGAGTTACGGCTCCAAGAGGAGAGGCAGAGACATGAAGCCTCGATGCAGGCAAATGCTCATCACCATCAAAAGATAGAGAAGATGCTAGATATCATCGCCGATAAAGAGCTTAACGAAGAGACGAAGGGGACACTCGTGGGGATATTGAAACAATATGAATCCGGACAGGCTCTTATCACCTATCAAGCTGCGGATGATACAACAGATCCGAAAGAGGAGAAAGAGGGGTAGAGTTTTTTGCCACTAGAGAATTACTCTGCGGTAAACCACCCTTTGACGCGGTCAAATACATTCTCAAGCGCACTTTTATGCGGGGCGCTTTCGATGCCGAAGCTCTCTTGGAGTTTGAGGAGAAGCTCTTTTTGTTCAGCGCTGAACTTATTTGGAAGCTTGAGCTGTATTTGGGCGATCAGGCGACCTTTTCTTTTGGAGTGCACATCCATAACCCCTTCATTTTCGAAGACAAACTGCTCTTTGTCTCTCGTGCCCGGCTTGAGGTCAAGCTCGAGCTCGCCGTCGAGTGAAGGGATGGTGATCACGCCTCCAAGGATAGCTTGCGTGAAAAACAGAGGCACTTCGATGTAGATATCACTGCCGTTTCTGACAAAATGTTCATCCTCTTGGACAAAGAAGGTGAGATAGAGATCGCCTCTGCGCCCAAATTTGTCCTCATTGCCGTATCCTTGAACCCTGAGTCTGTTGCCGCTATCGACACCTGCCGGGATGTTGATAGTGATGGTTTCCTCTTTGGTTTTATATCCTTTGCCATGACAGCTTGGACACTTTTCTACGATTTTTTTGCCTTCGCCTTTGCATTTTGGGCATGTTTGCGCAAAGGTCATAGGTCCTTGGCGCATCACCACCTGCCCCTGCCCCTTGCAGTAGTCGCAAGTCTCTAGCTTGCCCTCTTTGGCTCCGGTGCCTTTGCATGCATCGCATTGGGTTTTGTAGGTGATATCAATCTTTTTCTCGCATCCGAAGATAGCTTCATTGAAAGCCAGAGTGAGTTCGATCTCAAAATCAAGCGCATATTTTTGGCTAGGGTCTCGTCTATTTTGTCCAAATCCTCGCCCGAAGCTGCCGCCAAACATGGAGTTGAAGATATCCATCATATCATCCATGCCGCCACCAAAGCCGCCGCCTTGTCTGTTGAGCCCCTCTTTGCCGTAGCGGTCATAGATCGCGCGCTTCTCATCGTCACTGAGCACTTGATAGGCTTCATTGATCTGTTTGAATTTCTCCTCCGCCTCTTTGTCGCCTTGATTACGGTCGGGATGGTACTGCATCGCTAATTTTCGGTATGATTTTTTGAGTTCGGCGCCACCACAGGTTTTGCTGACCTCTAAAATCTCATAATAATCTACTTCGGTCATACTTATCTCTTTGAATTGGGAGTAATTTTGTGCGAATTCTACCATATTTTTCAATTCTCATAGCTTGATTGGATATAATAATATCATTATAAAAAGAGGGGATAGGAATGGTTGTACACATTGTGATGTTTCGTTTGAAAGATGAGCATAAAGAGCAGCATATCCGAGAAGCGGAGGCAAAACTGACGGGACTTCTTGGGAGTGTCCCTGCACTCAGATCTATGGAGGTTGGTGTCAATTTCTCCCCAGAGGGGCGTGCTATGGATATGAGTCTTATCGCGACATTTGATGATATTGAAGGGTTGGAAATATATGCCACGCATCCGGCGCATCTTGAGGTAGTTGCTTTCATCAAAGAGGTGGCTGTGGAGTCAAAAGTTGTCGATTATTATAAGTAAATTTTTTGGAGGTGATCTCTATTGAAGCGATACAAGGTAGAGGCGTTTGAAAACTTGGTAGAGGCGTTGCAGACCCTTCCGAGTATCGGGAGGAAATCTGCCATACGCATGGCTTACCATATGGTGATGATAGACGGGTTTGGCGCTATGAAGCTGGCACATGCGATCGAGAGTGGGGTAAATGAGGTGAGAGTGTGTCTGCAGTGTCACAATATGAGCGAGGATGAACTCTGCGCTATCTGCTCTGACGAACAGCGAGATACGGATCTGCTTTGTATCGTGCAGAGTGCCAAGGATATATTGACGATCGAAGAGGGCGGGGGGTATAACGGTCTTTATTATGTGATCGCCAGAGCCGAAGATTTGGATATCGTTCATCTCAGAAATGGCGTAAAAGATGCGCAAGAGGTCATTTTCGCCTTTCCTCCCAGTATCGCGACCGATGCTATGATACTCTATATTGAAGATAAACTCGAAGGGCTTGGATTGCGTTTTAGCAAGATAGCACAGGGGGTGCCGATGGGGGTAG
The DNA here is from genome assembly GCA_022729615.1 of Sulfurovum sp. GTDB lineage: Bacteria > Campylobacterota > Campylobacteria > Campylobacterales > Sulfurovaceae > SZUA-451. The sequence continues at coordinate 168 of DZAQ01000018.1, read as the reverse complement.
ATCTCGAAAATATCGATGTAGTCTCCCTCTCAAGGGCGATGGAGTCAAGGGTGAAAATTTGAAATATCTCTTTATGATCCCTTTTTTGGTTCTCTTTTTGCCTTTAGCGCTCTTGGCGCAGGAGGTGATGCCCGCTGCAAATCATCCTGAAGCCTATCTTCCCTCTCT
>DZAQ01000232.1 GCA_022729615.1 Sulfurovum sp. | reverse complement strand
TTGTCATTGCGAGCGAAGCGCGGCAATCTAGTTTTTAGAGGCGCCCTTTTATTATGATCTTTGATGCCGGTTTCTCATCGTATGGTCTATGCAAAATGACAATTTGAAAGATATTTTAGTTTTGGAGTCCGCTTCTGTTACCATAGCACTTATGAATAAAGAGCAATTACTTCAACACTATTTTGGTCATCACCATTTTCGAGTATTTCAAGAAGAGGTCGTCGATGCTATCTTGGCGCATCGGGATGTACTGATGATCTTGCCCACTGGCGGAGGAAAATCCCTCTGTTATCAGCTTCCTTCACTGATGATGTCCGGTGTCACGGTAGTCGTTTCGCCTTTGCTTGCATTGATGCATGATCAAGTCGTAGCTTTGCGTGAAAATGGGATTTCGGCAGCGATGCTGAGTTCTATGCAGAGTACGGAAGAGACCAAAGAGATTGAAAATGCACTTCATGCTAAAAAAATTAAGTTGCTTTATGTCGCTCCCGAGCGTCTCATGAATGAGCGCTTTCTGAGCTTTTTGATGGGGCTTGATATCAACTTTTTTGTCGTGGATGAGGCGCACTGCGTGAGTGAATGGGGGCATGAATTTCGGGAACACTACCGGATGCTCTCTTGTCTCAAGACCTCATTTCCGGATACAGCAATAGCCGCATTTACGGCGACAGCAACGGAGGTGGTACGCGATGACATCTCTACCAATTTGCAGCTCCAAAACCCCAAGATCATCACCGGTTCGCTCTTTCGAGAGAATCTAACCATCAGAGTCAAACATCGCCAAGGTGATGGCCGTACTCAATTGACCAATTTTATCAATAAACAGGGGGATGTTGCAGGGATTGTCTATACTTTTTCTCGCAAACAGGCGGAAAATGTGGCCAATTTTCTCAAAAAATCGGGACACAAAGCCGAAGCTTTTCATGCCGGACTTCCCAATGAGACAAAAAAGCGGGTTTATCATGCGTTTATCAATGACGAGATCAATATCGTGGCGGCAACTATTGCCTTTGGAATGGGAATTGACAAGAGCAATATCCGCTATGTA
>DZAQ01000017.1 GCA_022729615.1 Sulfurovum sp. | reverse complement strand
GCTATCAATGCGGGTGATGATATCCTGCTCTTTGGCAATCAGCTTGACCCCCGATCGGTAGTGACGACTAGGGAGTTGGTCGAGACGATCAAAGAGCTTGTCGCATCAGGCGAAGTGGATCCAAAAACGATCGAAAAAGCTAACAAAAGAGTTCAAATACTCAAAAAACGCCTCCGCTAGGCTAATTTACGCCCCTTGATCGGGCAAAACCTGCAAAATCCATTCTATCGTATTGTATAAAATGAAATTGTTTTGCTATAATTCATTGACCGACAGTCAGTCAAAAGGATTTTAGTGGCAATAATAGTAAATAAAGAGGAGAAGCGCAGGGCGATAGCGCAGAGCTGTTCCGAACTGCTCCTTGAAAATGGGATAGATAACTTGACGATCGCGCAGATAGCCCAGAGTGCGGGTATCGGAAAGGGAACGGTTTATGAGTATTTTGAAAACAAAGAGGATATTGTTTTTGAGATCATTACTCTTTTTATGATAGAGTTTGAGAGGCGTGCGCTTGAGCAGATACAGAGTGCTGCCTCTGCCAAAGAGAAGTTGCAGCTCTTTTTGGGTCTGATGTTTGAGGATGAGTTTGACAGAAGGCATCTAGGGCTTTATCAGGAGTATCTCGCGATCTCACTGGTGCAGGGAACACCTCAAATGGTGGAGTTCAGTCTGCTTTGCAGAGAGAAATTTGCCCATATTTTGGGCGATATTTTGGAACTGGGGATAGCCAAAGGGGAGATTTGCGAAGCCTCAAGAGGGCTTATTTCCGCTTTGATGCTCTTTGGCAGAGGAGTTGTTGTTGATTCCAAAGTGACCGGCATAGAGGCAAAGGCAGAGATAGCACAATTTTTAGATACACTTTTTGAGCTCATAAAAATAGGGGAAGTCAAATGAATTTCAAAATAATTATGGCAGCAATCGCACTGTTGCCGATCACGCTTTGCGCCAAAAGTTACGGTTTGGAGGAGCTGATCGCTCAAGGGAGCAAAACAAATCAGCTTCTTGAGTCAAGAAGATTGCAAATCCTTGCCAAGGAGAGAGAGGTAGATGCCGGGGAGAGTGCCTTCGCACCGACTTTGGGTGTCGGAGCCAATTATCTCAACAACAATGTTTCGAGTGTCGCTATGCCCGGTGAGACGCTCTCGGGCTATGCTACGCTTGGGTTGGAGATATTTGACGGAGGACGCAGAAATGCGCTTGTAAACTCCAAAATATACCAGCGCCAAATCTCCATATTCGAGAAGGAGGCTTTCGAAAAGAGTTTGTCACTCAATATCATCAATAATTTCTATACGATCAAAATATCAAAATCCAATCTCGAAGCGCTTCAAGCGGCATCCAAGGAGCTCGAGGCACAGCTCAATCGAATCAGACGATTTTTGACGGTGGGAATGGCAGCGCAGGAGGATGTCGATAGGCTCCAGGCGCAGTATGACGATAATGGCTATTTGATAGAGAATATCAAGCTTGAGATCATCACAAACGAAGAAAATCTCTGGCTCAACAGCGGCATCAACACAAAAGAGCTTTTGGAAAACCATTTTGTCGAACCAAGAAATGTGCAGTATGAAATTTATGAGAAGACAAAAATCCTCCAAAACAGCGCTCTGGCGATAGGAGAACAGGCCGATGCAGTAGCGTCGGGTTATCTGCCTCAGATCGGTCTCAATGATACCTATACGAAGTCAGATTATAACAAGCTTGAAACTATACCCGGATTGAGCGGCGGCGGGTTTTTGATCGATGAGCAAAATAGATTGTCGATCACTGCCAATCTTCGGATTTTTGACGGTGGGCGGATCAAAGAGGAGCGGGAGGCGCTTCAGTACCAAAAGATGTCAGTTGCCTCCGAGAGTCTGCATAGTCAAAGTGAACAGCAGATGAACTTCAAAATCGCAAATAGCCGTCTGCAGACTACAAGAGCGAAGATCAAAAGCGCGCAAAGCGCCCTCAAGGCATCACAAAGCACCTATAGAGTGATCGTGAAAAAATTTGAAAACGGGCTTGTGGATAATATCGCGTTTCTTGATGCGCTCCAGCAGCAGACGAGAGCCGAAGCAGCCTACAGAGCCACGCTTTATAGTTACGAGATCGCAAAATCGATCTACTATTTCTATGCAGGAAAAAACCCAAGGGAGTATATACGATGAGAAAGAGTTTTGTCACATTTTTGCAAAAGAGTTTACCGCTGCTGATCATCACCGGAGCTTCACATTGGCTTTATGCGGAAAATATTTATGCTACCTTCAATATTGAAGCCAAAAAAAATGCCAATCTTGCCTTTACGGCGACGGGTATTGTCGATGAGGTAGCGGTCGATGTTGCTTCGCCTGTCAAAGAGGGGCAGTTGCTTGCGAAACTCGAGAGCAGTGATCTGCAAAGCGCACTCAATGTTGCCGAGGCAAATCTCAACAATACTAAAGTGTCGTTGAAATTTTCCAAACGCGCCTATGAGAGGGAGAGCCAAGTCAAAAAGCTCATCTCCGAATCCCAGCACGATCAGGTAATACAGCGCCTTGAGGAGGCACAAACGAAGATCGCCCAGATGGAGGCGAGTGTGGCATACCAAAAAGCGATGCTCAACAAAACCCTGCTCTATGCACCCTTTGACGGTGTGATTTACCACAAGGAGATCGAGAAGGGAGATGCGGTGAGCGGGGCAATGCTGCGAACCGTATTTAAAATACATGATATCAAGAGTGTAAATCTCGTTTTGGAGATAGACCAGAAGTATTGGAAGATGCTTCATGTCGGACAAAAGTTCCAATACCGCGTCGATGGCGATCCCAAGCAGCATGAGGGGGAGATCGCCAAAATATACCCCTTTGCCGACAGTAATAACCGGAAGATCAAGGCTGAGGTTCTCGCCTCCGGATTTGTGCCGGGACTTTTCGGCGATGGCTATATCCTCGCAGATGATCAAAACAGTACAAAGCGCTAACGATGTATAAATTAGCAATCAATAGACCGATCACGACACTGATGTATGTGGTCACATTGATGATCTTCGGCTTCATCGCCTTTCGAAGTATGCCGACTTCGCTTTTCCCCAATATCGACTTCCCGATCGTCACCATCAATACGGTCTATCCCGGTGCGGAGCCGCAAACGATAGAGTCTCAGGTCACCGACAAGATAGAGGAGGCGATATCGCGGATCGAGGGGATAGATATGATCTCTTCTGCGAGCAGCGAAGGTGTTTCGGTCATCATGGCGAAGTTTCTGCTTGAGCGTGATATCAATGAAGCCGCCAACGATATACGGGACAAAGTCTCGGCAGTGACGCTCCCCAAAGATGCCAAAAAGCCTCTTGTGAGCAAACTCGATATCGGTGGAGCTTCAGTCATCAATCTCTTTTTGACTCTCAAAAAGGGGTCGCTTTCGGACTTGATGCTCTTTGCCGATGAAAAAGTAGAACCCAAAGTGCAGAAGATCAGCGGAGTGGGAGCGATCAATATCATTGGCTATCGTGACCGTGAGATCAAAATTTACCCCGACCCCTATAAGCTCAATAAATACGGTATCAGCATAGGAGAGCTCAACGCGATCGTCTCCTCTGAAAATATCAAAATGGGCGGCGGGAAGCTCATCTCCAAAGAAAAAGAGCTCATCCTCAAGGTCGAAGGAGATGCCACGACGATCGAGGAGCTGCGCCATATCGTCATCAAAAATGATATTCGCTTGGGTGATCTTGCCAAAGTCGAAGATACGCTCAGCGACCCCAAGAGTTTCGCCTCCTACAACGGTGTCCCGGGGGTGATGCTGGAGGTGCAGAAGATATCGGGCACCAATACCATCGAAATTATCCAAAAGGTCAAAGAGGTGCTGCCGCAGATTCAAGCGATGGCGGGGGATCGGTTTGAGGTGCAGCTCCTCAATGATACTTCGTCGTTTATCCTCCACTCGCTGCATGATGTAGAGTTTGACCTGATCTACGGCGCATTTTTGGCAGCGCTTATCGTTTTTGTCTTTTTGCGCAACCTCACCATCACTTTTGTCTCGGCACTTTCGATCCCGGCATCGATCATGGGGACTTTCGCTTTGATGTCCTATATGGGGTATGATCTCAACAAGATGACGATGATAGGGCTCACCTTGGCTATCGGGATCATCATCGATGATGCGATCGTCGTGATCGAAAATATTTATCGCAAGATCGAGGCTGGGATGGACAAATTTCAAGCCGCTGTCGAGGGAACCAAACAGATGGCATTTACTATTTTGGCGATCTCCGCGATGCTGCTGGCGGTTTTCATCCCTGTCTCTTTTATGGGCGGGATCGTCGGGAGGTTTTTCAACTCTTTTGCGATGACGGTCGGATTTGCGATCATTATCTCCTATACCATCGCGCTGAGTTTTATACCGAGCCTCAGCGCAAGGGTGCTGAAACCGGCGGAGAGCCGATTTTACAAGATGACCGAAGCTATTTTTGTATCGCTCGAAAAAGCCTATGAGAAGCTCTTGAAGGGGGTGCTTCGCTTCAAGATTTTGACACTCATCGGGGTCTTCGCGCTCTTTTTCTTCTCGCTGAGCCTCTTCCCGAAGATAGGGATGGATTTCGTCCCCAATGAAGATAAAGGGGAGTTTGAGATCGCGATCAAAGCGCCTGTAGGCATATCGCTTGAGCAGATGCGCAAAGAGTCTGAAGTGATCCAGGATGTTATCCGCAAGGACAAAAATGTCCTCTATACCACGCTGGGGATAGGCTACAATGTCTCCCGCGAGATACACAAAGCGACACTTTATGTCAAGCTTGTGGACAAAAACAAGCGCGAACTCAACCAGGCGCAGATCATCCAAAACTTCAGAGAGCAGCTCAAACCCTACAAAAAAAATCTCTTCATCACTGCCGCCGCGATCCCCAATATCAAAGGAGCCGGCGTCAGTGTCCCCTATCAAATCGTCTTGAAGTCTGATTCGCTCGAACAGCTCGCCATCGCCAAAAAAAATCTCACCGAGTATCTGGCGCAAAAGCAGGGATTTGTGGATATCGACTCGAACCTCGATGATAATAAGCCTCAGCTCGTCATCACGATCCTCAGAGAGAATGCCAACCGGCTCGGCATCACCGCCGGTCAAATCGCTTCGACGCTCAATACGGCGCTCTCGAGCGATCAAGAGATCTCCTATTTTGAGGATTCGGGCAAGCAGTACAATATTACGCTTCGACTCCCTGACGACTACCGTCAAAAGATGGAGGATGTCAAACTGCTTCAGCTTCGCGCCGCCAATGGAGAGATGGTCTATCTGGACGGGTTGATCGAGATGAAGGTCGATTATGCGATGGCGGCGATCAACCATTTTGACCGTGAGCGGCAGGTGATCATCTTCGCCGATCTTTTTGGGCTGGATCTAGGCAGCGCTGTGAGCTATACCAAAGCCAAGATCGATGAACTGCTTCCCAAGGGGGTGACCTATCGTTTTACCGGATTTGCCGAAGAGATGGAGAAGACAGGCAAGGCATTTGGGATGGCTATCGGGCTCTCTGTTCTTATGATGTTTATCATTTTGGCGATCCTCTATGAGTCGCTGATACAGCCGATCATCATCATGGTAGCATTGCCGCTGAGTATCGTCGGCGTACTGCTCGCACTTTTGGTGAGCGGTGAGCGATTCAGTCTTTTTGTCATGATCGGTTTTATGCTTTTGATGGGGATGGTGGGCAAAAATGCGGTTTTGCTGGTGGACTTTGCCAACCATGCGATCGATCAGGGCAAGAGCGCCGATGAGGCATTGATAGAGGCAGGAGAGAAACGGCTGCGACCTATATTGATGACGACGGTTGCGATGGTCTTCGCGATGCTGCCTCTCGCGCTGAATGATGGGTTTGGAAGCGAATCCAAAGCGCCTATGGCAATCGCGATCATCGGCGGTCTGCTGAGCTCCATGGTATTGACCCTTTTGGTCGTCCCTGTCATCTACCGTATGATCAGCCCGCTCGATCGAACTATGCGCCGATGGTATGAGGGCAGAGTACAGGAGTAGGGAGGCTTTGATATAGAGGCGGTCGCCGCCACCGTTCGATAATTCAGGGTCTAAAGGTGTATAATATAAACTTAAAGCGATGCCGATTCCGAGAAGATAAATTCACAAAAATAAAATTGCTGGATGTATCTTCTGCGTTGAGGTTATATTTTTAGATTGAAGGAAAAAGATGAGTTACAAGATAGCCATAGCAGGCACAGGATATGTAGGACTCTCCAATGGGATACTCCTCGCGCAGCACAATGAGGTGGTAGCGCTCGATATCATCCCAGAAAAAGTGGAGCTGCTCAACCAAAGGAAATCCCCCATCGAAGATAAGGAGATCTCAGAGTATCTGGGGCGAGATGATCTCAACTTTCGTGCGACATTGGATAAAAAAGAGGCATATGAGGGGGCTGACTTTGTCATCATCTCTACGCCGACAGATTATGATGAGACGACAAACTATTTCAATACCAAGTCGATCGAATATGTCATCTCAGATGTGCTCTCCGTCAACCCAGCTGCTACGATGGTCATTAAGTCCACGATTCCTGTGGGCTATACTAAAAGTGTAAGAGAGAAGTTTGGTACCGAGAACATCATCTTTTCGCCGGAATTTCTCAGAGAGGGGCTAGCGCTCCATGACAATCTCTACCCAAGCCGTATCATTGTCGGAGAGAAGAGTGAGCGCGCGGAGCTCTTTGCGAGTCTGCTCGCTCAAGGTGCCATCAAACAAGATATCCCCATCCTTTTTACCGACTCTACCGAGGCTGAAGCGATCAAGCTCTTTGCCAACACCTATCTTGCCATGCGTGTCGCCTACTTCAATGAGCTCGATAGCTATGCGCAAACCCATGGTCTTGATACCCGTCAGATCATCGAAGGGGTAGGGCTTGATCCCCGTATAGGTACGCACTATAACAATCCCTCTTTCGGGTATGGCGGATACTGTCTGCCCAAAGATACCAAGCAGCTTTTGGCAAATTATAAAGATGTTCCGTCAAATATGATAGAGGCTATCGTCAAGTCGAACTCGACCAGGAAGGACTTCATCGCAGAGAGTATCCTAGCGCGCAAACCAAAAATCGTCGGTATCTATCGGTTGGTGATGAAATCAGGTAGCGATAACTTTAGAAGTTCTGCCATTCAAGGAATTATGAAGCGCATCAAAGCCAAAGGGGTTGAAGTGGTTATTTATGAACCGGCAATAGCAGAAGATGAGTTTTTTCACTCAAGAGTTATCAGGGATATCGATGAGTTCAAACGCATCAGTGATGTGATCGTTGCCAACAGGCTCAGTGAGAATATCTCGGATGTAATAGAAAAAGTTTATACAAGAGATATTTTCAAAAGCGATAGCTAGAGAGGCTGCGCAAAAATTCAAATAAAAAAGCTAAAATATCATAAAAATTAGAGTATCAGCAAGAAAGGGCAAAATGTATCTATTTACAAGTGAAGTTGTCTCTCCGGGGCATCCGGATAAGTGTGCGGATATCATCGCTGATAGTATCGTCGATCGATTGATCATCGGAGATCCCAAAAGCCGTGTAGCAAGTGAAGTGTTCGTAGCAGGCAAACATGTGATTATCGGAGGGGAGGTGACCTCTAAAGTAGAGCTGAGCAACAAAGAGTACAAACATATCGTGCTTGATGCCCTCAAAAAGATCGGCTACAACGGTCATCCGCATTTCACCCGCGAAGAGTGCCTCCATCCTGACGATGTAGAGACGCAAGTATTGCTCAACCGCCAGTCGCCCGATATCAATCAAGGGGTGGATCAGGAGGATGGGGAGATAGGCGCGGGAGATCAGGGGATCATGTTCGGGTATGCCGATATGGAGACCGCCAACTATATGCCAAGCGCTATCACCTATGCCAGGATGCTGATGGAGAAGGTTTATCATTATGCTCTAGCGCATCCGCACAAACTCGGTGTCGATATCAAGACACAGGTGACTATGGATTATGGATGCAAGGAGAATTATGAAAATTGCGCTCCTCGTTCGATCCATACGATCGTCATCTCAGCGCCATGCGTAAGTACGATGAGTATCGAGCAGGTGCGTGAACTTATCATGGAGCTCATACTCGATACGGGGTTGCCGACCAACTTTTTTGATCCCAAAACATGTATCATCCACATCAACCCGACCGGCAAATATGTCTCCCATTCGAGCCTGCATGATAGCGGACTCACAGGACGCAAGCTCATTGTCGATAGTTTCGGCGGGTATGCCCCTATCGGCGGCGGTGCGCAAAGTTCCAAAGATTATACCAAGGTGGATCGTTCCGGTCTCTATGCCGGTCGTTGGCTTGCCAAGCATATCGTAGCTGCAGGTCTTGCTAAAAAGGCTATCGTGCAGATCAGTTACGCTATCGGTGTAGCCAAGCCGACCTCTGTGGCGGTCGATACTTGCGGCACTTGTATCGAGGGGCTCAGCGATGATATCCTCTCGGCATTTGTGCATGACAATTTCTCCCTTACACCCAACTGGATCACGCGCAAATTTGATCTCGATCACCCGAGTGAAGAGACTTTCCTCTACGCCGATGTCGCAAGTCGAGGACAGGTGGGACAGAGCGACTATCCGTGGGAAAAGCTCGATGAGCTGGAGCTGTTTGAGGCTTTGAGATAGTTTACTCTTTGTAGCCGCAGAGGAGTTTGGCTCCGAGCAGAGGAGCCTCTTCAAGTTGGCTGAGTACGATTTTGGTCTGTTTTCGCGCGGTTTGGAGTGTAAAGCGCTCTACCTGTTCGTTTGCAAGATCGACAAGATAGGGGTTTTTGTGGATGACGCCGCCGCCAAGCACGATAAGCTCAGGATTGACGGTCGCGATGAGGGAGCCTAGCGCAAAGAGGAGTCCTTCGTGGAAGTGGTCAAGTATCTCACGGGCTTTTGGGTCGTTTGAAAGTTTGAGCTCTTCAAGAAGATCGTCCTTGATGCCCAGTTGGTGGTACTCTATCCGGCGTATAAGCGCCGAACCCGAACATGAGGCTTCGATGCAGAAGTGATTGCCGCAGCCGCAGGGGATATCGGAGTATCTGTAGGGTGCGTGCCCGATCTCTCCTGCGAGATTGTGTGAGCCTCGGAAGATTTTGCCGTGATCGATAATAGCCGATCCGAAGCCCGTCCCGATAGAGGCAGCGATCATGGCGCTTTTGCACCCCCAGTAGCGGTACTCTGCCAGTGCGGCACATTTGAGATCATTTTCTATGGCGAGTTCCACTCGGTGTCTGTCCCAAAAATAGGCTTGGATGTGGGGTTCATCCACTTGTATGTTGGGTGAAGCAAGTATCATGCCATTATGCACTTGCCCTGCGTAGGAGATACCGATATTTTTGATGGGATATTTTGCCAGGAGAGATTCTATCGCCTCTATCAGCCCCCTCTCCCCGGTGTTCATAAATTCTGACCCGATAAGCTTCTCTTGATCGTCGAATATTTGTGCGCGGATATTGGTCCCCCCCGCATCGATCGCTGCTATCATTATCTCCTCCTTATATGATTTTGAGATATCTCTCAAGTATGATCTTTGCCGCCATCGAATCAAGCCTGCCATCTTTTTTGTGGCGGAAATCGCCCATAGTTTGCTCTCTTGCTTCAAAACTGGAACCCTGCTCATCTTGGTAATCAACGGCGATATTGAGTTCAAGCAGGGCAACAAAATGACGGATACGGCGCTCCATCTCCTCGGCGCTGCTCCCATCTTTGGGGAGTCCTACGATAAGCTGTTCGATCTCCCACTCTTTGAGAAATTTCTTGACATCATTGGCGGCTTGGTTGCGATTTTTGCGCATGATGGCATTTTGCGGCAAAACGATCACGCCGTCTAGGCAGATCGCGATGCCTATGCGCTTGAGTCCGATATCAATGGAGGCATATTTCATCTGTCGTAATAGAGGCGTTTGCAGGTGATGATCCTGCCGCGATAGAAGGAGTTTTGGAGTGAAGTGGCAATGACGCGCCGTTTGGAGCTGCTTGCGTGCAAAAAGTACCCTTTTCCTATATAAATGCCGACATGGTTGATCCTGTTTCGTTGATGTTTGCCAGTGTCAAAAAATATCAAATCCCCATAGCGAAGCTCTGAAACGGCTACGGTTCTGCCTTTGGCAGATTGTTCGGCGGCAGTTCTAGGAAGCCAGAGATTCATAGTGGCGAAACTATAATAAACGAGTCCGGAGCAGTCGAAACGGTTGGGACCTTGCCCCTCGTATCGGTACCTGTCTCCATAGGTGCCATGAAGGGTTTTTTTGAGCGCCCAAGTGGAGGGGTGGGAGTATTTGACTACAGGAACATACCGTTTGGTCGCGCAGGATGCCAAAAAAATAGCCATCAGCAACGCAAAAAATAGAGGTAAAACTCTCAATTGGGAACCGCTTTTTTGGGTATGTGCATACCTGGCTGCCAAGGGGTCGAATTTGCCAATGTTCTGGTTTTCATGGGAGTGAGTTTGCCGTCACAATTCATATAGTAGCTTCTCTCATCGGGACTCATATAGCGTTTGCATGTACGCATTCGTTTGAGATAGATCGGCTCATCGTCAAAATTTGTGTAGGTGACCTTGCGATCTTTGCTGCTTGCATGTGCGAACCAGCCGTTACCCAGATAGATACCCACATGGGTGATACGGCTAGTGCGGCTGTAGGCTGACCCAAAGAAGATAAGATCACCGTAGATGAGATTGCCGTAGTGGACGGATTTGCCTACTTTCGCCTGCTCGCGTGCCGTACGGGGGAGTGCGATCCCCATCTGACCGTAAATATTGTAGGTGAGTCCGGAGCAGTCAAAGGCATAAGGACCCTCTTCCGCCCAAATATAGGGTGTATCAAGATATTTTTTGAGGAGTTTTTCGATATTTTCACGGTTGGGTTCACATGTTTTTTCGGGCTTGATGATGTCGTAATTGGGATAACTGTAGGGTTTTTTCGCACTGCAGCCGCCAAATAGGAGGGCAATGATAATTAAAAAGAAAATGGAAAAAGAATTTTTCATACTACTCCGTTTTTGTCTATTATAACATCTTTAAAAAGAGGTTGCTTTGAGAAAACCATCAAAGTATCAACATCGCATCGCCATAGCTAAAAAAGCGGTAATGATGCGCTATCGCCTCTTCGTAGAGTGCGAGGGTCTTCTCGCGTCCGACAAAGGCGCTCACAAGCATGATCAGCGTACTTTTTGGCAGATGGAAATTGGTCAGCAGATGGTTGACCCTGAGAGGAGGATTATGCGGATTGAGGAAGAGGTCGCACTCCCCCTCTTTTTTGCCGCTCCTTGTGTAGTATTCGACAGTGCGCGTGACGGTTGTGCCGATCGCGAGTATCTCTTGAGCTGTATCCAGCAGCGTGGCGGCATCATCCGGGATATGAAAATACTCCGAGTGCATCGGGTGCTCTAGGATATGTTCCGCTTCAACAGGTTTGAAGGTGCCTGCACCTACATGGAGCGTGATCTTGTGTGTGATATGGCGTTTTTGCAGTGCTTCAAAAAGCTCCGGCGTGAAGTGGAGCGAAGCAGTAGGAGCTGCGACGGCACCGGCTTTGGAGGCGAAGAGGGTTTGATAGTCCTGCGCATCTTCCGCCCTCTCTTCGCGATGGATATAGGGCGGCAGCGGGATATGTCCGATACGATCAAGCAGCAAAACCAATGATTCAAACCGCAGAGGCTCTTTATGGTGCCTAAATATAACTACTCTGGAACCGTCACCATTGAGAGCTGTGACGGTTGCTTCCAAACCTTCATCAAAAATGAGCTCTGTGCCGACCTTGACACGGCCTTTGATGAAGACTAGGGAGTGGAGCGCGTCAATGGGTTTATTGAAGAGAAGCTCGATCCTGCCGCCGCTTGCTTTGGCGCCGAAGACTCTTGCTTTGATGACGCGTGTATCGTTGAGAAAGATTTGACACCCCGAGGGTATATACTCAAGAAGATTTTCAAATTTTGCATGGACGATCGTCTGGGTTTTGCGGTCATACACGAGGAGTTTTGATTGGTCTCTAGGATAGACGGGGGTGGTCGCGATCAACTCTTCGGGAAGATGGTAGTCATAACTCGCCGTCAGCAGACTCTCATCCTTGCAAGGTTGGTATCGCATTATCGTCCTAGCCAAATCACCGAGAAGAAGAGTCTTCCTCTTTTTTGGACTGGATGGACTCCTCCTCTTTTGGCTCCGGATTGACCATCTTGACTATCAAGATCGAAAGACCATACAGGAGTATCAGCGGGATCGCCATCAACAGCTGCGTCAAGACCTCCGGAGGGGTGAGTACGGCCGCTACGATGAAGATAATGACTATAGCGTATTTGAAAAAATCTATGAGCGTTCTATCGGTGATGAGTCCAAGAAGCGCCAGAGAATAGGCGAAAACAGGCAGTTCAAACGAAAGCCCGAAACCAAACATCATTTTGCTAAAAAACCCGACATAGTCTTCGATATTGATCATCGGAGTATAGAGAAATGAGCCAAAAGTGATCAAGAATTGAAATCCAAAGGGTGTGACAATATAGTAGGCAAACAAAACACCCAAAAAGAACATCAGCGATCCGCCCAAAACAAACGGCAAGATCATCTTCTTTTCATTGTCATAGAGTCCCGGTGCGATAAAGAGCCAAACTTGATAGAGGATGACGGGGAGTGCCGCAAGCAGACCCGCAAAAAACGAGACTTTGAGCGCTACAAAAAAAGCACCGCCGACTTGGTGTGTCGTCACCATCCCCTCGGCAGTCTTTTTGGATATTTTAGCTACAAGCGCCAAAGCATCATTGAGGGGCTGCGTGATCCACGAAAGGATATATTCATTGAAATAAAAAGCGATAACAAACATCACAAATACGCTTGCTACAGCGATACCAAGCCGTTTTCTGAGTTCGACGAGGTGGGGTTTGATCTCTTCAAACATTAGGCATCCTCTCTTTTTTCATCAGAGGGTAAAGGCGGTTGCGGTTTTTTCTTTTCAAAAGTGACGGTTTCTCGTTTGGGCTCGATCGGCGTAGCAGGAGTGCTGTTTTTGGGTGTGTCGGCAACTTCTGAAAGACTCTTTTTGGCATCACTTACCGCATCTTTGATATCGGCCATCGGGTTGATACCGATATTTTTGAAACCTTGCAGCTCATTGGTCGCATCATCAAGCCTCTTTTTGTAGCTGAGCGCCTCCTCTTTGAGTTCGGCGATCTTCATCTCCTCTTCGAGAGAGCTTTTGGCATCCCCGATGGCTTTTTTGACGCTTTTGAAAAATTTGGCTATCTTGACCATGGCTTCAGGGAGCTTGTCCGGACCAAGAAAAAGTATCGCAACAATAGCAATCAGCAGAATTTCACCCAAACCCATATCAAACATTACGCCAGCCCTCTCTTCGCGAGTATCAATAGGAGGTATTCTACCGAAATAAAGGTTAATCTAGCAGATAAAGGGCGATCTCATCTGCCAAAAAGAGATCCGTGTTAAAGTAGCTCTCCTTGGAAAAGCGCAATTTCCCTTTGGAGACAAGAAGATCGGCTCGCTGCGCCATTGGACTGCTTAGCAGAGATTTGGCAATACCGATTTGACTTCGCAAACCCAAAAAGAGCCTTTCGGTCAAGCGCTCTTCGGGTGTCAATTTCTCTTCAGTGATCACGAGCGGATCGGCGATGTAGGCATCGATACCGGTTTGCGGATAGTAGCGCGTGTCGTTCAAAAATCCCACAGCGCCCGCACCCGCACCGATATAATTCTCCAGCCTCCAATAGCCTTGATTGTGCCTGCTTTGGTAGCTGCCAAAATTGGAGATCTCATAGTGGACAAATCCCCTCGATATGATCGATTCAGCTACATATCGTGCCAAAATCTCATCTTCTTGCCGCACTGTCGGGCTTTTCGCAAAAGGTGTATCGGCTTCGATGGTGAGTTCGTATGCAGAGATGTGATCGATAGGGAGTGAAAATGCCATGTCGATATCTTTTTGCAGGAGCGCTTGTGTGTCGCCTCTGAAGTTATAAATCAGATCAAGTGAAATGTGCTCAAAGCCTAATGTCTGTGCATTTTCTATGGCGCTGATTGCTTGAGTCGGGGAGTGTGCTCTGCCGAGTGACTTGAGTTTGGCAGCATCAAAACTCTGCACGCCGAAACTGACTCGATTGGCGCCTAACCGCTTCATCCCTTGAAGCCACTCTTTGGTAGCAGAGTTGGGATTGGCTTCTATGGTGATTTCGGCATCCTCTTTGAGGTAATGGCGCAAGAGTTGAAAGATAGGCTCATAGAGCGCGGGCATGACCGTAGAGGGGGTGCCGCCGCCGATGAATAGAGTCTCAAGCGAACCGGCGCCCGCCCCAAATCGTTCGAGCTCAAAGCGTATTTGCGAAGTAAGCGCACGCATATAGAGCGGACGCGTATCAAACTTGTCGGTATAGGAGTTGAAACTGCAATAGTGACATTTGGAGTCACAATAGGGAATATGCAAATAAAGTAACACTTATGGACTCATTTCAAATGATTTTTAGTCCCATTTTGATAGAATATGGGATAAAAATATACCATAGATAAACTTCTTTTCAAAGGAGGGGTGTCTATCGAAAAGAGTTGAATATGCCAAGAAAAAAAGGGTATAGACCCAATGTTTCGGCAGTGATACTCTCCTCTAAATATCCAGAGAAATGCGAATTTTTCATCGCACAAAGGAGTGATATACGAAGCGCATGGCAATTTCCTCAAGGGGGGATTGATAAGGGAGAGACGCCAAGAAGTGCGCTTCTAAGAGAACTTGAAGAGGAGATAGGCTGTCGTGATATTGAGTTTATCGCTGAGTTTCCAAAGTGGATCACTTATGATTTTCCAAATACAGCCTCATTGAAAATGTACCCCTTCAAGGGGCAGACACAGAAATATTTTCTAGTCCGTCTTAAAGAGGGTGCTGAGATCAATTTGCGTGCTTTTGAAGTGCCTGAGTTTGAAGAGTATGAATTTGTGAGCTATGAAGAGCTCTTCAAAAAGATAACCTATTTTAAGCGCAAGCCCTACCGCAGGGTCATCGACTATTTTATCAAGGAGGGATTTATCTAATGTTAATTGTGCATAAATATGGAGGTACAAGCGTCGGTACACTCGAACGGATCGAGAGCGTAGCCGCTCGTATCGCCAAAGCCAAAAGGCAAGGCAATGATATCGTCGTCGTCGTCTCGGCGATGAGCGGTGAAACCAACAAGCTGATCGATTATGCAATGCATTTTAGCAAGACGCCGGCAAAACGAGAGATGGATATGCTGCTCAGTTCCGGAGAGCGCGTAACAGCGGCGCTTCTAGCGATCGCACTTCAGGAGATGGGGATAGACGCGATAGGGATGACCGGCAGACAAGCAGGGATCAAGACGGATGAGCATCATACCTTCGCGCGTATCTCCTCTATCGATCCGACCGCAATGCAAAGCGAACTCCAAAAAGGGCGCGTGGTTATCGTCGCCGGTTTTCAAGGGATCAGCGAAGGCGGCGAAGTGACTACGCTCGGAAGAGGGGGAAGTGACCTTTCGGCTGTCGCGATAGCAGGGGCTTTGAACGCGGATGCTTGCGAGATATACAGTGATGTGGACGGTGTCTATACGACCGATCCGCGCATCGAGCCCAAAGCCAAAAAAATGGATTTCATCTCTTATGATGAGATGCTCGAACTCGCAAGTCTGGGGGCCAAAGTATTGCAGAGCCGCTCGGTGGAGCTTGCCAAAAAACTAGGCGTCAAAATCGTAGCAAAGAGTAGTTTTTCAGATGCCGAAGGCACAATTATCGCAAAGGAGAGTGAAGAGATGGAAGAGGTATTGGTAAGCGGGATAGCGTTGGATCAAAACCAAGCGAGAGTGACGATGCGCGGCGTGGCGGATAGACCGGGGATCGCGGCGGAGATTTTTACCGCTTTGGCTGATGAGCAGATCAATGTGGATATGATCATACAAAATGCCAGTTCAGACGGCACGACCAATCTAGGCTTCACTGTACCGGCGAGTGAACTTGAGCGGGCAAGAAAGGTAATAGCACAATTTGAACATGACTTCAAGGGTGTGGATTTCAATCAAAATATCTGCAAAGTTTCCGTTGTAGGTGTCGGCATGAAGTCGCATAGCGGTGTCGCGGCAAAAGCATTCACAACTATGGCGAAAAATAATATCAACATAGAGATGATCAGCACAAGCGAAATCAAGATCTCTATGGTGATCGACCAGAAATATGGCGAATTGGCAGTGCGAACACTTCATGAAGCTTACGAATTGGATAGATAACGAGTATGCAAAAGCTTCTTGATTGGACGCTAGGAGCCATCAGAGAGGAGTCTGATTTTAGCTGGATGGAGGAGTGTCGATACTACTGGACGCCTCTTGTCAAGAGCGCGGTTGCCAAGATACTCTCCGGTCAGAGTGTGCTGATCCTGACAGATGAGGCGAACCAATGGTTTTGTGATTATGGCATGAGAAAGATCAATCTGCCCTCCAATAACCGTCCATTCTTTCCCTTTTATCCCCTCAAGAGACTTTTCCCGAATATTGATATTTTATCCTCCACTCAAGATATAGAACTTCTTGAAGATATGTTTGATATCTCTTTCCCCAATGGCTATTTCATATGGTATGTCGGGAGGGGAGATTACCCGCTCACCAAACTTGTCTTCAGAAATGATGAAAACTTTATGTGGATTATGGATGAGGAGATTCAAAACAGCTTTCATCTGCGCAGTCAAGATCCGATGCTCGATGTGAAGCTGCTGCAGCTTTTCAAGCTCTTCAACCACACGATCGATGCGGCACTTTTTGACGGACTAGAGATTGAGGGATGAGGCTCACAAGTCAGGCTATCATCACTGAGCAGTTCGTCAAAACAATCGAGGATTTGATCGCTCTTCGGGAGCAAGAAGAGATACTGCTCATCGCTACACCGCAGATTCTCGAAGAGGGTGGAGAGAAGAGAGAAACATTGAACGGGTGTCGCACGATCGTTACGGAGACACGAACATTTCGTATAGAAGATGCCAAGATGGCTATCGAAAAGGCTTACATCACCAGCGAGGTCGGCGTCGTCATAATTTTGGCTGCGCATGAATACTCCGAAGCTGTACAAAACAAACTTCTCAAGATCATCGAAGAGCCTCCAAGCGGGGTGCATTTCATACTCCTTGTAGCCTCCAAAGCTACACTGCTGCCGACGATCCGATCGAGACTCCCGCTTCTGTCATATCATAAAGTTCGTGAGGCAGAACTATTTGAGCTTGATATGAGAGCCATTGATCTTGCGTCTGTGTATGAATTTGTACAAAAATATAAACTGCTTACAGACAAAGCAACCGCAAAAAATCTTGCTCAAAAGATGATGGCAGAAGCAATCCTCTGTGGCTCTTTTCAGCTTGATGGCAAGAGTCTCCGGCTCTTTGGGGATGCTTTCAGGGCGATAGATGTCGGGACGCGCCCGAGTTTTGTCTTCGCGACACTTCTTATGAAGCTTTTGGCGCGCAAAAAACGCTCATAGGAGTCTATGTGGAGATATATCAACTCGGGGAAATCGCAGACAAAAAGGCCGCTCTTCGGGCGTTGGGCGTAGAGAGCGGCGGCGTGGGCATCATGGCTCCAAAAATGGAGCTGATGCTGTTTCAGATCAA
>DZAQ01000103.1 GCA_022729615.1 Sulfurovum sp. | reverse complement strand
TTTTTTAAGAGATGCCTTATACCTTAAAGCCCATGCTTGCACTTCCTTCAAAACTGCTGCCGGTCTCTGCGGCAATCTCCTCTTTGAAATCTTGCATTGTAAAAACACTCTCCTCCCTTGCCGCGACACGATAGGCTGTGTTTTTGATGATGAGATTGATTTGCCCTCCCGTGAGATCATGTATAGCTAGCGGCTCTATCTCGAACCCATCCTCGTAGTCGGCATTTTCGGGAAGCATTGATTGCCACATCTGCAATCGCTGTCGTTTGCCGGGTTTTTTGAATTCGATTTTATAGTTGAAGCGTCTTGAGAATGCCTTGTCGATGTTGTCCAATAGGTTAGTGGTAGCGATGAGAATCCCCTCAAATTTTTCGATTTGCTCGAGGAAGATATTTTGCATTTGATTGTGCATTTTGTCGGCCGAACTTCCATGCCCTTCACTTCGGGAACTGAGAAATTGATCTGCTTCGTTGAGAAGCAAGATCGGCTCTACTTTGGCTTTTTCGCTCAATGTCTTGAAATCATCAAAAATTTTTCGGACATTTTTCTCGCTCTCGCCGACATACATTGAGAGGATCCTTGAGCAGTCAAACCCCAAGATAGGCCGCTTGAGCGTCTTGGCCAGACTGACTGCCGTCATAGTTTTGCCGGTTCCGGGATGCCCATAAAAGATAATCTTCGCATCGATCCCTTTATGCTTGTTTTTGAGTCCCCACTCTTTGAGTTTTTTATAAACACTTTTATCAACCTGCTTGATGAGTGTTTCGAGTGTCTCTCTCGTTTTTGGATGCAAGACGACATCTTCCAGTGTCGTTTCGGGTTTGATAAATTCGAAGATCTCCTGCTCTTTGACGAGCATATCGAGTTTGAGTTTGGTCACTTTTTTGCTTTTGGAAGGGTGGATGATGCGCTGCATCACTTCATCGCTGAGGTAGAATGAGCGGCTGATACCTCCAAACATATTGAGTATCTCTTCGTAGTCGATGATCTCCTGCTCAATGAGTTTGGCGCCCTCTTCGAGCAGCGCCCTGTTTTTGATCTTTTCGTAGTCGTCAAAGGAGATGAGCTCGATGAGGGTGTTCATATCGCGAAACTGCCCCTCGCCGCCGCTGTACTCCTCCTTCAAAAGCGCCAAAAAGATACGCTGTTCGCGCTCGTCCAACTCTTTTTCTTTGAAGAGCTCCTCGACGACAATCGGCTCTTTGGTGAGTCCAAGCCGCTCCTCTATCCGTTTTGTGAGAAGTCCAAGTTTGTTTTTGAGTTTGCCGATACTGAGTGAATTGTCGGTAAAGCCGTGTTTGTAGGTCGCAATTTTGTGCATAAGCTCCACTACATCAAATTGGTCTTGGAGATATTCGAGATGATCTGTATAGGGTTTGATCTCAGGCAAAATGATCTCCAAAGTGCCCTCTTCAAGGAGACGGATCATGGAGATGCTCGGCGCAACCGAGGCGGTAAGTATCTCCAGTGTAGAGTCATCGTGTGTTTTGGTTTGACCGAAATTGATCTGTGTGAGCCATCCCATATCAAGAAGATTTTTGACAAGAGGGAGCCGCGTGAGGTATGCATACTCTCCCTCTTTGTAGTTTTCTGTGAGCAGCTCAAATACAGAAACCTCCTCAATCCCTTTCGCGTAGCGTCTGCAGATATATTGGAGCAAAAAGGCTTCCTCTTTGCTGCACTTGAGATGCGGGAAGATGATGCTTTTTGTGACGCTTTTTTGTTCGATAAAATCAATAAGATATTTCAATTTTGCCATTCCTGAGAGTTTATTAGAGCTTTAAGTATAGCATAGAAAAAGCTTATTGACCCCGTAGGGGGCGGAGAATTTAATAGGTATAGGAGACGCCGACCGTGCTGAGGTATGCTCCGCCGCCATCAAAACCGCCGCCGTTTTTAAGCACCATATTGTCGGCAACGCCCTTTTGCAGAGATATATTTTCTTTGCCGTCATACAAAAATGCCAATCCCCACGAGAGATTTTCTCTCTGTTGGTAGCGAAAGCCCATGGAAAATATCTTAGCATCACTATCAGGGAGTTCAAATCCGATAGTTTTGAGGTTGACAGGTGTTTCGTCAAGAGCAAATCCCATCATGGCAGTGATCTTGTTGTCCATCTTCATGGTTGCTCCGATACGGAAGGTGTTGGTGTCTGCCCAATCCTTGGGGATAGGCGTATCGAAAACAGGGGTGAGCATCCCTATGTTTGCTCCTCCGTATTGAAAGTCCAAATCCTTATATTCAGACCAAAAGGTCCGCTCATATCCTGCCTCAAGAGTGAATACCTCGTTCCAGGTTTTGCTCACTGCGATATTGAGCGCTGCGGGCAGAGGCACCTCTACGCTCGCATTTCCGTGATAGAGCTGCATGCCGCCGGCACTGAGTGTTGCCGTCCCCTCTTCATTGATATTGATATTGGAGCGGTAGGTGAGCGCTACGCCGGTATCGCTTGTCGGCTTGTATGCCATCGCGAGATTGTACCCGAACTCGACAGTGTCTCCCTCCATATCTCTAGCAATGCTTGCTCTTGGATTTGCCGTGACGGCCGCAAGCGCAGAGCCGTCACTCTTGACTACTCCTTCGCTATAGATCAGGCGCACACCGCCTGCGATGCTGAATTGCTCATTGACACGATAGGCGAGCGAGGGGCTGAGCTCCACTATTTTGAGCGTGAACTCCTCGGCATAGGCTTTTTGTGCCGGAGTATTCCATCGTTTGGTCAGACCGCCCGGAGCTGTGAGACTCACCCCCCAGCGAAGATCATCATAGGCTTGTGAGACATAGTGCATAAAAGGAATCGGAATATTTTCCGGCTCTGAGTATCCGGAGTAGGGTTTTGCCAAAGAGTAGTCGATGCTGGGCAGATGAGCGAGCGTAATCCCCCCTTCGATATAGTGCAGATCTTTTTCCATGAAACTCATATTTGCAGGATTGAAGTAGTTTGTGTCTGCTCCATCCGTATGCGCCACATACGCGGCGCTGAGCGCCATAGAGTTGAGTGATTGTTCCGGAATTTTGTATCCTCCGGCAAAAAGAGTACAGCTTGTGATTGTGCTCAGTGTGATCATTTTGATGATAGTATTCATTTTATTTCTCCTTTTTTAGTGTTTGACCAGAGCATAGAGCGACTTTATCTCCTCTGCCCAGAGCGACTCATCGATAGTTTCGAGTATCAGAGGCATCTCGTCCATGCGAGGATCATTCATGATAAATCCGAAGGCATCCCAGCCGATTTCGCCCTTGCCTAGCGAATGATGCCTATCCACATGAGACCCAAGCGGGGGTTTGGAGTCATTGATGTGCATTCCCATCAGATAGTTGAAGCCTACGATGGAGTCAAAAAGAGCCATGGTTGTATCGTATGTCTCTCTTGTGCGCAGATCATATCCTGCCGTGAAGGTATGACAGGTATCGAGGCATACGCCTACCCTTGATCTCTCTTCGATCCTCTCGATGATATAGGCTAAGTGTTCAAATTTGTAGCCAAGGTTGCTTCCTTGACCGGCGGTATTTTCGATGACGAGTTTGACGCCTGACTCCTTTGTCGCTTCGATGGCTCCGTTCATGGATGCCGCGATGACTTCGAGGCAGCGGTTCTCGATCTTTGCTAGAGCCTCCTCATCGTGCGCCTCTTTTTTGGAAAGCTTGACGAGGTGCGAGCCGGGATGGAAGTTAAGTTTATCAAGTCCAAGTTCTTCGCATCGTTTTATCTCATCTCTAAAAGCGGCTCTTGACTGTTCCAGTTTGTCTGCTTCGGGATGTCCTAGATTTATGAGATAGCTGTCATGCGGCAGAACATATTTTGGTAAAATACCGCTGAGTGCAAGATTTTTTTTAAAAAGATCAATGGTTTGGCTATCAAGCGGTTTTGAGACCCATTGGCGTTGGTTTTTGGTAAATAGCGCGAAGGCTTTCGCCCCTATCTCCATAGCGTTGAGCGGGGCATTTTGGACTCCGCCGCTTGCACTTACATGCGCTCCGACAAATTTCATTTCGTTGACCTTGGGAGAATTTTTTAAATTGTAACATTTTAAATAGTATCTCAGCTAAAAGAGAGGGATTTGTATCACAAAATTTATTTTTTGATACTCTTTGAATAGGACGGCTACTCTCAAAACGAGTGGCAATCTAAGCCCAATTCTGTATTTTTTAGCGATATTAATATTTTTTTAAGTATCTTAAATATATAATTCCACTCCATAAGTTGCTTTCGGCCCCATCGTCTAGCGGTCAGGATCCCAGGTTTTCATCCTGGTTACCGGAGTTCGAGTCTCCGTGGGGTCACCATGGTAATTTACTTTTGACAAATATTGTCGGCCCCATCGTCTAGCGGTCAGGATCCCAGGTTTTCATCCTGGTTACCGGAGTTCGAGTCTCCGTGGGGTCACCAACTACTTTTTACTGTATGCAAAC
>DZAQ01000231.1 GCA_022729615.1 Sulfurovum sp. | reverse complement strand
AAATTGTGTCCTATATGGAAAAAGTAGCCTCTCCCCCATTTACTCCAACGCGTTGTATTTGATCATCCGAGACTACCAAACATCTCATCGATCAGTTGTTGGGAAATCCGAAATCCGTTGGTGCGTGCGCGATCCAAAAATTCCTGCGCCTCTTGTTTTGATATATGCGCCCGTTTGATATTGAGATAGAGAATTCCCAATAGCCCTATGATTTGTATCCCCATGTTGGACGCGATTTTTCGCCCTTTTTTCTCATCGATAATGAGAGGTAGATTCTTGGATTTTGCCAGCACAATCGCTTCGCTCTCACCTTGATCTAGGAGATAGAGAAGTATTGAGAGTTCATCTGTTGCTCCAATGGGGCAAAGAGTGATAAAATCGGGTGGCATAAACCCCTCTTTACGGTGAATCTCATCCCATACTGCCTGAGGGATGAAGATAGAAGCAAAAAGGTTACTGAGCAAATCAAAGCGGTTTTGGTTCTCTAAGATGATGAGCGTCGTCGAATCACTCACTACTGCCATCAAAGACTCTCGATGAGGGCAAGATCATCGTTAAAATCATAATCGATCACATCAGCCCCCATCAACGAGAGGATCTTCATCCCGCTCTCTTTGGAGACATCCATCGCTTTGCAAAACTGCCCGAGACTCAAGTCCCCCTTTTTGTATCCTTCGATGAGGAGTGAGGTTTTGAGTCCATTTGAGACGACAGCATCGTCAAACGCAACGGCGATCCCGATGGGGGCGCTGTGTTTGGTGATCATCGCGAACTCGTGGTTTGCCATCGCTCTGGTAAAGATGGCAGGGTTAGTCTGAAGCTCTCGTATCCCAATTGTTTGCATACTCTATCCTTTATACTTACATTTGATCGTATAATAGCATATTTTTATGGGATTTGTGTGATGCGTTGGTAAATGATCTTTACAAAAATACCGCTAGGGCGAGAAGTTATTTCTCTTCCGCTTTTTTTTGATTGGATGCGATAGCCTCTTCTAAGGTATCCATAAAACCCTCTTCACTTTTGCCGCCTACCATCGGTTCGATGATTTGATTGCCGTT
>DZAQ01000102.1 GCA_022729615.1 Sulfurovum sp. | reverse complement strand
GCGAGGCTTTGAAAAAGCAGTGGCAGTCTATTATTGAGTTTTTAGAGGTGCCTTTGAGATAAAAACGAACCGCCGCCAAAAAAACTGTTAATAGAGTGCTCTACGGTTTAGTTCTATTTCAAAGACCATCTTCCCACACTTCGTCATCCTCGCGAATGCGGGGATCCATCCAGCTATATATCGAGAGGGCTTGTGGATTCCGTATCAAGTACGGAATGACGAGGGGGGTGCAGGATGACGAAACTCTGTCGTTGCGAGCGAAGCGCGGCAATCTAGTTCCAATAACTATTGACGGTCGCTCTCTATCTCTATGATCGTATGGACATTGCCTCTAGGGTTGAAATCAGCGGTGAGTTTCATCCATTTTGGATCGAGTCTGGTGTAGAGTGTGTCGTAGATCTCATTGGCGCTATTTTCGTGAGAGATATGGCGATCTATAAAAGTATTGATATAGAGTTTGAGCGCCTTGAGCTCTATCACGCTCTGCGATGGAGTGTAGGAGAGTTTGATAGTTGCAAAATCAGGGTAGCCTGATCTGGGGCATCGACACATAAATTCCGGCAGTTCAATATTGATAATATAATTTTTTTTGTGCTGATTGGGCCAATAATGCTCTTTTGCATCGATGTCAAATGCGTTTATCTCTTGTTCACCGTATTTCATCTTTTTTCCTTCTATTTAAGTCTATTGTAGTGCGCGATAAGTTCTGTTTCGCTCAGAAGTTTGCCGATACTAAAACCTTGTATGTAATCGACACCAAAACCCTCCAAAGTTTTTCTTTGGGGCGCTTTGTCAACCCACTTGACTATGGTTGTAATATCCATATCTTTGGACATAGTGATGAGGGATTTGAGCATAGAGAGATGGTTTGGGTCATCCATTGTGTTGATAAATTCTCTATCGAGCTGTACCAAATCAAATTTGAAGTGTTTGATATATTCCATCGAGGCGTTGGATGTGCCAAAATTATCTATGCAGATGCGCACCCCCTTTGCTCTGATCTTGGAGAGTATTTTAAGATAATTTTGGAGCCCATGGTGCGCTTTTTTTTCATAGATCTCTATGATGATTCTTTGGGGATCAATGCCACTATTGTCGATCATGGCGAAGATATTTTCCAAAAAGTCTTGATTTCTCAATGAGAACGGCGAAATGTTGAAGCTGAGTGAAATATGGCTCTCGATCAGGAGCAAAACCTGAATGATCTTTTCAAAAATCTTTTGGTCGTATTGCACTCCAAGGGAGTGATTGTTTATGATAGGAAGATACTCTTTGGGAGATAATTTTTTCCCATTTTTGAGCAAAAGTTTGAGAGTGACCTCATAGATATCTATCACACCGCTTTTGACACTGTAGAGCGGACGAAATCCAAGTCCAAGAGCATCATCCCGGTTGAGCGCTTCAATAACCTGCTGTTCAAGAATACTTAGTTCTGACGCATCTTTGATCTTGATATGACTCTTGCTGTTTGGCTTTGTCTCCATGTTTATGAGGAGATTTTTGAGGCGCTCAATATTCTTTTGGGGCTCTTCATTGTTGTTTTTGATGATGGCATAAGCGTAGTCAATCTCGATCGAATCGATGGTTTGATTGTCTTGGATAAACTCTTGAAGCAAAAGGTTGATCTCTGCAGTTTCAGCGTCCATTGCGATCAGGAATTCAGCTCCTGTGTATCTCCCGATAGATCCGATATTTTTTGAATGTGCGTGAATGGAGGTGTTGAGTTTGGAAACCAAGGTATGGAGCAGAGTATTTGCGGCAAATATTCCATAGTTTTCATTGATGGTTGAGAGGTTTTTGATCTTGAGTATCGCGACTGTTTTTGGCTGATTCTTTTGGATTTTGCTCATAAACGATACAAGGTTGAATCCCTCTGTCGTCTGATCAACAAGTGTCTCTTTGGCATCAAGCACAATCAGAAAATAGATGAAATAGACAGTGATAAAAACAAGTCCGCCCAAAAGTATGGCATCTTCAAGAGAGGGTGCAGTAAAATTGCCCTTGGAAAATATTGTAAAAAAAAGGAGAAACATGAGGACAATTATGGGTATTCCGGCTCTCATCGCCAGCTTAAAGCGTCTCTCCCTCTCCTCTTTTACCGATAGAAGCATTTAGATATCCAAATGTTTGACATCTTTGGCATGGCGCTCAATATAGTCTCTTCTAGGCTCAACTTCATCGCCCATAAAGAGGATAAATGTATCGCTTGCATTTTCGATATCGTCGATTTTGACTCTAAGCAGTCTGCGATCATCCGGATTCATCGTAGTCTCCCAGAGCTGCTCCGGATTCATTTCTCCCAAACCTTTGTATCGCTGGATATAGGCGCCCTTTTTGGCAGACTCCTCTATGCTTGCAAAAAGCTCCAATAGGTCTCTGTTTTCAAACTCTTCCGTAATGCGACCCTTGATATTGGCGTGAATATAGAGCGCTTCGTTATAATGCGGATTGGTAAAGAGCGCATCATCGATGATGAGCTCTTCAAGACCATCTTTTGTCTGTACGAAGAGATGGATCTTCTCTGCAGTGATCGATTCGCTGAGAATATTGTAGCCGAGTGCCGTGATATACTTTTTGATCGTATCTCCAAGCTCTTTGTTGTCTGTACCCACTAAATCGGGATTTTCGATCATATATCGGAGCACCTGTGGCAGCGCAAACCGTTTCTCCACCTCTTTGAGGGTCATCTTATAATAGGCAACCATCTTGAAGAGATCGACGAGATCATTGTGTCCCATCGTTTCAGATTCGATGGTAGAGATACCGTTTTCGATAAGGTAGTCGTTGAGCGCTTTGTCATCTTTGAGATAGATCTCATTTTTGCCTTTTTTGTAGCGATACAGAGGCGGCTGCGCAAGATAGAGATACCCTTTCTCGATAATCGGCTGGAGAAATCTAAAAAAGAAGGTCATCAACAGCGTCTGAATATGGCTTCCATCCACATCCGCATCGGTCATAATGATGATTTTGTGGTATCTGAGCCTCTCTTCGTTGAACTCATCCCCGATACCGCATCCTAAAGCAGTGATCATATTTTTGATCTCGTCGGATTTGAGTACCTTGTCAAGAGCAGCCTTCTCAACATTGAGAATTTTACCTTTGAGCGGCAAAATAGCCTGGAATACACGGTCTCGCCCCTGCTTGGCAGAGCCTCCCGCAGAATCTCCCTCCACCAGATATATCTCAGAGAGTGCCGGATCTTTGCTCTGGCAGTCCGCCAATTTTCCCGGAAGTGTGCCGATACTCATGGAGTCTTTGCGTTTGACAAGATCCTTCGCGCGCTTGGCGGCATCTCTTCCTCTAGCAGCAAGGATCACATGCTCCATGATCGCTTTTGCTTCGATGGGATTCTCTTCGAGATATTTGTTGCACTGCTCATAGATGAATTTTTGGACAAGAGGACGCACATAGCTTGAGCCGAGTTTCCCCTTGGTCTGCCCCTCGAACTGAGGCTCAGGGATCCGTATAGAGATGACTGCTACGAGTCCCTCTTTGGTATCGTCACCGGTAATCTTTGTATTTTTCTCTTTGGCGTTTGCATTTTTGGAGATGTATCCTGAGAGAGAGCGGGTCAAACCTGCAGCAAAACCGGCTTCGTGCGTTCCGCCGTCGATTGTTTTGATATTGTTGACAAAGGAGACGACCTTATCGACATCGGCGTTGCAATACAAAAGGGCGATATCTATCTCGATATCATCGCTCTTGCCTTGGAAAAACTGCGCTTCACTCAGAGCGGGTTTGGTGTTGAGGTCTTCCACAAACTGCTTGAGTCCCCCTTCAAAATGAAACTTCTCTTTGATCCCCTCTCTCTCATCTGTGAAGAGAATCGTAATTTTGGGATTGAGGTATGCGAGCTCTCTAAACCGTTTGACAAGAATCGTTGATTGGAATGAGATCGATTCGGTAAAAATGGTGCCGTCGGGCCAAAATTCTACTTTTGTTCCGGTTTTTTTGCTCGTTCCGGTGATCTCCAGCGGTTCAACAGGGATCCCTTTGGCAAAATCCTGCTCATGGATATGACCATCTCTATAGACTGTAAGGTGGAGGTTGGCTGAGAGTGCATTGACGACGGAGACACCGACCCCGTGAAGTCCTCCGGAGACCTTGTAAGTGTCTTTGTCGAATTTCCCTCCGGCATGAAGCACGGTAAGAACGACTGTTGCGGCAGAGATCTTCTCCGTCGGGTGTTCCGCGACGGGTATCCCTCGTCCATTATCCTCGATGATCGCCGAACCCTCTTTGGTGAGGGTTACCTTGATGGTATCGCAGTAGCCCGCCATCGATTCATCGATAGAGTTGTCGACTACCTCATAGACGAGGTGATGCAAACCCCTGATCGATGTATCGCCGATATACATCCCCGGTCTCTTCCTGACAGCTTCAAGTCCCTTGAGAACTTTGATATTACTAGCGCCATATTCGCTCATTCGTACCCCTTCTTGTGATTGTCTTTATTATATCCAAAAAGTGGTAA
>DZAQ01000230.1 GCA_022729615.1 Sulfurovum sp. | reverse complement strand
GGCGGAGGTGTTATCACTTGGATTTGGATCACTTCTGCTTGCGAGAGACAAGGGCAGGGCGCTTGCAAACTGACTCCATTCCAAAGGGCGAAACCCGCTAGCAGATAAAAAGAGAGAGTGATAAGCAGAGCGCTTTTGTATCGATGGCTACTCATTCTTTGTGACGATACCAAGCTTGCTAAAGTTGTTTTTTTTGAGCAGATCAAGCACAAATACAAAGTGGTCGTATCTGGCATCTTTGTCGCAATGCAGATAGATGGGCTTTTCTCTTTCGTAAGTGAGCAGTGTTGCGTTCACCTCTTCTTTGGCTACCCTCTCTTCGTCAAAATAGATAATTCCCTCTTTGTCGATGGAGATTTGCAGCTCTTTTTGCGGCTCTTCTATCGCATCGGATGAGGCTTTTGGCAGATCGACCTTGATAGCTCCCATCTGGATGAAAGAGGCTGTTGTGAGTACGATGACTAGGAGCACCAGCATGATATCGATGAAGGGGACGACATTGATGGAGTCGAATGATTTACGCTGCATGACGCTGCTTTTGGGCTATCTCCCACCTAGTCAGGACGACATCGCATTTTCGTGTGAGATGGTTGAAGAAGAAGACCGCAGGGATCGCCACAAAAAGACCCATCGCGGTCGCCTTGAGTGCAAGCGCCAAGGAGGTCATGATCGTTTTGACATCCATATTGCCGCTTTGACCCATTGAATAGAAGGTGACCAAAACCGCCAGCACAGTTCCCAAAAGTCCCACATAAGGGGCATTGGCGCCGATACTTGAAATGATGGAGAGATTTGCGGTACTCTCCAGCTCCAGCTCCTCTTTGGTGGCGTATCGCTCCACTTGGACACTCCGAAAAAAGAGCAACCTCTCAACCCAGAAAAAAAAGACAAGAAAACTCATCAGTACCAAAATTCCCAATATTCCATAATCAACTATATTGCTTATAAGTTCGATATTCATTGCATTCCTTTAGATAACAAGTGGGATTATAGTGGAAACAATCTTTTGCTTCAATTATGTTTTTGATAACTTATTTGTAAGTATCTTTTGGGCACCTCTCAAAACTAGATTGCCGCGCTTCGCTCGCAATGACAAATCCC
>DZAQ01000016.1 GCA_022729615.1 Sulfurovum sp. | reverse complement strand
TCTAATTGCTTTTGAAATCTCCTTTTTATAATATTTGGCTATAATATACTCAATTTTCTACTAAATACAAAACCATTCTCCAGATAATTTACTCTTATTGC
This sequence comes from Sulfurovum sp., assembly GCA_022729615.1. Taxonomy (GTDB): domain Bacteria; phylum Campylobacterota; class Campylobacteria; order Campylobacterales; family Sulfurovaceae; genus SZUA-451. The sequence continues at coordinate 18,151 of DZAQ01000016.1, read as the reverse complement.
GTTGGAAAAGCTTCATTAGGTTTGACACAAGATTGTTTTGGGAATTCAAGTATTTTGGAGAGAGTATCAAAAAATACGAAAGAAGTACCATGAAATTTACAGACTTTAACCTCCAGCCAAATATTCTCAAAGCGATCGAAGAGATCGGATTTGTTGAGCCTAGTCCCATCCAAAAAGAGGCGATTCCTCTTATTCTCGACGGGAACGATATCATCGCGCAAGCACAAACAGGGACGGGCAAAACGGCCGCGTTCGGACTCCCGATATTGAGCAAAATGAAAGGTGACGGCAGTGTCGAAGGGATCGTCATCGTGCCTACGCGCGAACTTGCTATGCAGGTGAGTGATGAGCTCTATCGCTTCGGCAAACTCTCAGGACTCAAAACGGCTACGGTGTATGGCGGTACAGCCTATGCCAAGCAGATAGAGAGGATCAACCAAGCATCTATCATTGTTGCAACTCCCGGCAGACTCCAAGATCTTCTCATGGGCGGCAAGATCAAGATCGCTCCCAAGTTTGTCGTCCTCGATGAAGCGGATGAGATGCTCGATATGGGATTTTTGGACGAGATCAAAAATATCTTTACATTTTTGCCAAAAGAGCGACAGACTTTGATGTTTTCCGCCACCATGCCTAAGGCTATTCGACTTCTAGCAGAAGAGATCCTCAACAATCCAAAGACTGTCTCCATCACCAAAGCTGAGAGTACCAATACCGACATTACACAGCACTACTATGTTGTGCAGGAGTTTGAGCGGGATGATGCTTTGGTGCGTCTGATCGACTTCAAAAACCCCACAAAGTGCATCATCTTTTGCCGTATGAAAAAAGAGGTCGATAGACTTGTCGCGCATCTTACTTCCCAAGGATTTAAAGTAAGCAGTCTGCACGGGGATATGGAGCAAAAGCAAAGAGAGATCGCGATCCGCACATTTAAGCAGGGCGGTATCGATATCTTCGTGGCAACCGATGTCGCGGCTAGAGGACTTGATGTCAACGATGTGACCCATGTATTCAACTACCATATCCCGTTTGACTCGGAGAGTTATGTGCATCGTATCGGCCGTACAGGCAGAGCGGGCAAGAAAGGTGAGGCGATCACTCTTGTGACACCGGCTGAACTTCGTACTATCAAGAGGATCGAAAAAGATGTTGGGGCAAAACTGGTCACACAAGTGATTCCTACCAAAGAGGATGTTCAAAACAGTAAAGCGAGTGAACTCATGGCGGCGATAGGAGCCACGGAGATCACGCAAAACGGTATCGAACTTGTGAAAATGCTGCAGCATAACCTCGATATCGTCACGATCGCACAGCTATTGGCTTCAAAGATCCAAGGCGAGCAAGAGGTCAAAGGCAAAGAGAATATCGGACTCGGACTAGAAGAGGTGGAGCTGCTGATCCAAAGAGCGATGCAAAGCAGAGGCAATGACCGCAACAGACACGGCGGACAGGGGGGGCGACGAAGTTCCGGCGGGTACAGCCGAAACAGCTCAAATAGAGGCAATAGCTCCTATCGTGGGCAGCGAAGCGGCAAACCAAAAAAAGACTAGAAGTAATAGGGTTCAAAGAGGGATGCTGTGAAACTTTTGGTCTCGGCTCTTGAGCCATCATCCAATCTCCATCTCAAAGAGGTTCTTGGTCATCTGAGTGGGGTAGAGCTGCTTGGGATTTTTGAATCATCTCTCGGAAATCCGCTCTATGATATCAGCCAAATGGCCGTGATGGGTGTCGGAGATGTGCTCAAAAAAATCGGCTGGTTTCTGCGTGTTGCCGATGAGATGATCGCTCTAGCGGCTGAGGCTGACAAAGTTCTCTTGATGGATAGCTCAGGCTTCAATCTCCCTCTCGCCAAAAAACTCAAAAAAGCCTATCCCGACAAAGAGATCATCTACTATATCCTTCCGCAGGTTTGGGCAAGTCGTCCAGGACGGGCAAAAAAGCTTGAAAAGTATTGCGACCGGCTTCTGGGAATCCTTCCGTTTGAGACTTCGTATTATCAACAAAAAGCTTGCTATGTCGGGCATCCTCTGCTTGATGAGATCAAACTCAAAAAGGGGTATTTATCGGACAATGCTACAGAGCACACCCCTCAAACTATTGCCTACCTGCCCGGAAGCAGAAAAGGTGAAATTACACGGTTGATGCCTCTGTATCGGGAGGTGAGATCTAGGCTTGATGGACATAAAGCGCTTCTGGTGATCCCGCCATCATTTGACGATCAAAAAATAGGCGAACTCTATGGGGATGTGAGCGGTTTTGAGATATCGCGAGAGACGCAAAAGGCTCTTTATGAAGCAGATTTTGCCTATATCTGCAGCGGCACGGCGACGCTTGAAGCTGCACTCATAGGCACTCCTTTTACGCTCAATTATAGAGCAAAAAAGCTCGATTATTTCATCGGCACCAAGCTTTTGGGGCTCAAGCAGATCGGACTGGCAAATATCCTGCTCTCACACTGCAACGGTACGACACTGCACAATGAACTTGTTCAAAATGATGTAACGATTGAAAATCTTCTAGGAGAGTTTGGGGGCGTCAATAGGGAGATTTTTGCCCAAAAAGCCGAGGAGCTCCGCAGGTATCTCGGGCATGGAAGCAGTCAAAATGTCGCAAATATTATCATGGGAGAAAATGCTAAATGTTAGTGCATATCTGCTGTTCTGTTGACAGCCACTACTTTTTGCAAATGCTTCAAAAAGATTACCCAGGCGAGAGGCTGATCGGCTTTTTTTATGACCCGAACATCCACCCCTATAGCGAATACAGGCTTCGTCTGCTCGATGTGCGGCGCTCATGCGCAAAGCTTGGAGTTGAACTGCTTGAAGGGGAGTATGATACGCAGGCATGGCTTGAAGCGGTGAGAGGATTTGAGAAGGAGCCGGAGAAGGGGAGGCGATGTTCGATCTGTTTTGATCGCCGTTTTGAAGTCTCCGCACGCAAAGCCCAAGAGCTTGGGGAGTCCAGTTTCACCTCTACGCTTCTGACAAGTCCCAAAAAATCCCTTCCTCAGCTTCAAAAGGCGGGTGATGCGCTAGCAAAGGAGTATGGGCTGAAGTTCTTGGCTCCGGATTACCGTCAGGCATCAGGCACGCAGGAGCAAAATCTCTTGGCTAAAAGAGACGCGCTCTATAGGCAGGATTATTGCGGATGTATTTTTGGGCTCACCATGCAAAGAGAAGGGCAAGAGAAGCTTGCCGATGAGCTTTTTGTGCCTCTATCGGGTCAAGTGCAGCCCGAATCGATCGAAGAGCGTCTTGCGATGTATGAAAAACGGTTGGAGTTGGAGGAGCGCAATATCCCCCACAAAATTATCAAGCAGCGCTTTTTGAATTGGCGGCTGCTGAGAGGGGCGCTTCTTGCCAAGAGAAGCGCTGTGCCGGCACATATCCTTCCATACTCCACGCTCAAAGGAGAGTATAGCAGAGGAAAGGTCGAATATGCGATCGGGGATCTTCACTATATGAGCCGTGACGAGGTACGGTTCATGACGCTTGAGAGCTATAACAGGCTTTGTCAAACCTCCTATGCCACTGTTGTTGAGTTGATGTATAACCCGCCTGCTTTTGAAAAAGAGGTCGCATTGCGCCAGCATTTGGAGCAAGGATTGTTCTCGCTCTCGCTTATCATGGTGGTTGATCAGATTCCGGATCAAAAGCTGGAGATATTGCTCCAAAGCAAAACATTCGGTGATGTCAGAGAACTCTTGATAGAGCTTTGATCGCAGAGTCTTGATGGGGTTTTTAAAATATTTTCGATAGAATAATACTCTTTAAATTTTTTACAAAGGCTCAACTTGTTATATAATGTTGTAGAGATTCAAAAAATTCTTCCTCATCGTTACCCATTTTTGTTGGTAGATAGGGTTACGGAGCTTGTGGCTGGGAAATCGATAGAAGCATATAAAAATGTCTCTATCTCTGAGCCTGTTTTCCAGGGACATTTTCCGGATCATCCGATCTATCCGGGTGTGATGATCATAGAGGGGATGGCACAAGCGGGCGGCGTATTGGCATTTCAGAGTCTGCCACCGGAAGAGCAGGGTAAAGCTGATTCGAAAGTGGTCTATTTTTTGAGTATAGACAAGGCAAAATTTAGAGCGCCGGTGACACCCGGTGACCAATTGGTCTATAAGCTTCATGTCATCAAAAATAAGGGCGCCGTCTGGCAGCTCGATGCCGAAGCTTATGTTGACGAAAAAGTTGTCGCACAGGCTGAACTCAAAGCCATGATCGTTGATAAATAGGGCAGAGCATTGAGACAGAATATACATCCTACCTCTATCATCGAAGAGGGGGCATCGATCGGTGCGAATGTCACGATAGGACCCTTTTGCTATATCACCAAAGATGTCACTATCGGTGAGGGGACGACGGTCGCTTCTCATGTGCTCATCGAGGGTCATACGCAAATCGGCAAAAATAATAGAATCTTCGCCCATTCCGCCATCGGGACGATACCGCAGGATTTGAAGTACAAAGGTGAAGAGGTACAGCTCATCATCGGAGACAATAACACGATCAGGGAGTTTGCGCAGATCAATCCCGGTACTGAGGGTGGAGGGCGGATCACCAAGATCGGCAACCAAAACCTGTTGATGGGATATGTCCATATCGGTCACGATGTACAGATAGGAAGCCACTGCATTTTGGCAAATGGTGCGACGCTTGCAGGTCATGTAGAGCTGGAGGATTTTGTGGTGATCGGCGGACTCAGTGCGATCCATCAATTTGTCAAAATCGGGCAATATGCAATGCTTGCAGGAGCAAGTGCGCTGGCGCAGGATATTCCTCCGTACTGCATGGCAGAAGGCAATCGCGCTACACTCAGAGGGCTCAATCTGACAGGTTTGCGCAGAGGTGTCGAGAGGGGTGAGATCGACCAGCTCAAGAGTGCTTATAGAGAACTCTTCGAGAAGGGGCAGCCGCTTCAAGAGATTGCTGAGAGTCTCTTTGCGCAGAGTGAGTCGCTCTATGTCAAAAGAGTTGCTGAGTTTGTTATGAAATCAAAACGGGGAATCCCCTATACAAGGAAAATGGATGTCTAAAAAAAGGTGCAGTTTCTGCAATATTGCCGAGAGTGCTGAAAATCCTCTACTAGCAGGTATTCAAGGGTTGGATGCCTATATCTGCCCAAATTGTGTCGTTTCTGCTTATAAGATATTTTTTGGTGAAGAGGAACCGTCATTTGAGTTCAATTTTGACGAAGCGCTGCTCTCGCCCAAAGAGATAAAATCGATGCTCGATGAGTATGTCATCGGTCAAGAGGGTGCCAAAAAGACATTGAGCGTCGCTGTGTACAACCACTATAAACGAATATTTAAAGAGATGAAAGATGATGATACCCAGATCGCAAAATCCAATATTCTTCTTATCGGTCCCACAGGGAGCGGTAAAACTTTGTTGGCACAGACGATCGCAAGGTTTTTGAATGTTCCGATTGCAATAGCAGATGCGACCAATCTCACGGAGGCCGGCTATGTGGGTGAAGATGTAGAAAATATCCTCACCAAACTGCTTCAGGCTGCCGACGGAGATGTTGATCTGGCTGAAAAAGGGATTGTCTTTATCGATGAGGTGGACAAAATAGCCAGGATGGGCGAAAATAGATCTATCACCAGAGATGTTTCGGGCGAAGGGGTGCAGCAGGCGCTTCTCAAGATCATTGAAGGGTCTATTGTAAATATTCCGCCCAAAGGCGGACGCAAACACCCGAATCAAGATTTTATCCAGATCGATACCTCCAATATACTCTTTATCTGCGGAGGCGCATTTGACGGGCTCAATGATATCATCAAAAGACGACTCGGCAACAATACACTTGGCTTTGGACAGAAACAGCGTACTAAAAGCGAAGAGGAGGATATGATTCATCTTGTCGAATCGGGCGATCTCGTCTCTTTCGGTCTTATCCCTGAGCTCATAGGCCGACTGCATGTCCATGCAACACTGCAGCAAATTTCCAAAGAGGATATGGTAAGAATCTTGATGGAGCCCAAAAACTCACTGCTCAAACAGTATCAAAAACTCTTTTTGATAGATGATGTAGAGCTCTCTTTTGAGCCTGAGGCACTGGAGCTTATCGCACAGCGGGCTATCGATAGAAAGAGCGGCGCTAGGGGGCTTCGCTCTATCATGGAGGAGATTTTGCTGGATATCATGTATGAGTTGCCGGAACTCAAAAATTATGAAGTTGTTATCACTCCGGAAGTTATCAAAACAGGCGAGAAGCCTGCCTACATCAAAAAGAAAAAAAGTGCATAAAGGAAAAAAGAATGTTTAAGAAATTATTAGGAGCCTTCTCCAATGATATGGCTATCGACCTTGGAACTGCCAATACGCTAGTGTTGATCAAGGGGCAGGGTATCAGTATCAACGAGCCCTCTGTTGTGGCAATTCAAGTTGACAGAAATGGTCAAGAGCGGATTCTTGCCGTAGGTCAAGAGGCGAAAGATATGGTCGGGAAGACACCCGGCAATATCAAGGCAATCCGTCCGATGAGAGATGGGGTCATCGCGGACTTTAAAATCACAGAAATGATGATCCGATATTTTATAGAGAAATCACATAAACGAAAAAAATTCTTCTCTCCTCGTATTATCATTTGTGTTCCCTACGGATTGACGCAGGTAGAACGCAAAGCCGTCAGAGAGTCAGCGCTCAATGCGGGAGCACGCTTTGTCTATCTCATCGAAGAGCCAATGGCGGCTGCGATAGGAGCGGGACTTCCTGTCAAAGAGCCAAATGGCAATCTCGTCGTCGATATAGGCGGCGGTACGACGGAGATCGGCGTGATATCTCTCGGCGGACTTGTTTTGAGCAAATCGATTCGGGTAGCTGGTGATAAACTCGATGCTTCGATCGTAGAGTATATCAGAAGAAATTTCAATCTTCATATCGGTGAACGAATTGCCGAAGAGATCAAGATCAAGATAGGAACTGCCGTACCTCTTGAAGAGGAGTTGAGTATGACGGTCAACGGGCGTGATGCGATCGAGGGGGGGCTTACATCTATAATCATCACCAGCGAGCATATAAGAGAAGCCATGAAAGACCCTATTAGAGAGATTGGGGCTGCGCTCAAATCTGTGCTTGAAGCAACACCTCCGGAGTTGGCAGGTGATATCGTAGAAAACGGTATCGTTCTTACGGGCGGCGGCGCGCTTATCAGGGGATTGGATAAATATCTCTCCGATCTTGTAAAGCTCCCCGTATATGTAGCCGAAGACCCGCTGCTTGCTGTCGCAAAAGGCACAGGAAAAGCGCTTGATGAGATAGATATTCTCCAGCAAATAGCGTATGAAGACTAGAGTTCTTGTCATCATACTGCTCGTGCTCCTTTTTGGAGTCGTTCTGACGCAAACCAATAATAAATTACTTGATACTCTCCTCTCTTTTATCAATCCCGTAAAGCAAACATACACACGAGTGACGACAGAAGTCGGCGACAAAAGTCAGAGTTTCGTCTATCAAAAAGAGACGATTCAAAAGCTCAATAGGGAAAATAAAATTCTACGAAAGCTGCTTTTGGAGCAAAAGCACTATATATCGCAAGTGAGTGACCTTTATAATAAAATTCCATCTTTGGAGAGGATGCCGCGCGAAAGTGTTGACATCGTCCAGACTATCTCCTATGTGAAGCTCAACACCTTCAGTCAGGTTATCTTGACAAAACCTCTTGATTTTAACGGAACCAATGGAAAATTCTATGGCTTGATTCAAGATGGCGTCGCAGCCGGTGTCGCGGAAGTTTATAACAACAATCTCTACGGTACGCTTGTTTCAAACAAAAAATGCCGTTTTATGGTACTTGTGGGCAAAGAACGGGCAGCAGGTATAGCGATAGGAAGCGATGAAGAGGGGATGGTAGTCAAATTCATTCCAAAGTGGTTCAATATAGCGCCGGAAGATGTGGTGGTGACAAGCGGTCTGGATACGATATTTTTTGCCAATATTCCTGTAGGGGTGGTCAAGAAAGTAGAGATTGAAAGCAGTTATAAAGTTGCCTATATCAAACCGTATGCGGATATACTCCATCCTAACTATTTCTATCTCATTAAAGATACATCTGTTACACTCGCTTCAAAATATGACGGGAGATATTTTTGTGACAATAATGGCTCACAAACTCAATTGGATGCAAATCAAACATCTCTTGAGGGCAATATGAGCTCCATAAATCATGCTAGCCTAGAAAAAGATGCCAACGCAACACTCTCACAGATGAATGCAACAGAGATATCAAGCATTCCGTCTGTGCTTCCTGACGCAGCAAAGAGCGTGATCCAAACTCCGGATGATGAGGTGAGTGGCGAACAGCTGCAGCCGCCTGAAGAAAATCAGGCAAAACCAAAACCAAAACCGAAGCCGAAGCCAAAACCAAAACCAAGTCAAAAACCAAAACCAAAAGTTGAAAATCTCGATATGTTCTAACTGCCCTATCGCCTCCAAGCAGGGGCAATTAAATAATTTTTTGTATAATACATTAACTAATAAAGAGGGAAGGTTCCATGCCAAAACGCGAAGATATCAAAACAATTCTCCTCATCGGTTCCGGACCGATCGTCATTGGTCAAGCCTGTGAATTTGACTATTCCGGAACGCAAGCAGCAAAAACACTCAAAGAGCTGGGCTACAGAGTAGTACTCATCAATTCAAATCCCGCAACCATTATGACAGATCCGGAATTTGCACACCGCACCTATATTGAGCCGATCACGGAAGATGTGATCGCGCAAATCATTGCGATCGAGAAGGTGGATGCTATCCTTCCTACTATGGGAGGACAGACTGCGCTCAATGTGGCTATGAGCATGCACGAGAAAGGGATGCTGGAGGGTATTGAGTTTTTGGGTGCGAAGCCTGCAGCGATCAAAAAAGGCGAGGATCGCCAAGAGTTCAAGGAGTCGATGATCAAGATCGGGATGGATTTGCCCATCTCGCAATATGCCTACAATATGGATGAGGCTCTAGTAGCGGCGAAAAATATCGGCTTCCCGCTTATCATTCGTGCTTCTTATACGCTAGCAGGCGGCGGAAGCGGTGTCGCCTATAATATGGATGAGTTCAAAGAGATCGTCAAAGGCGGACTTGAGGCGAGTCCGATCTCTGAGATACTGATCGAAGAGTCTTTGTTGGGATGGAAAGAGTATGAGATGGAGGTGATCCGTGACAGAGCGGATAACTGCATCATCGTCTGCTCCATTGAAAACTTTGATCCGATGGGGGTGCATACAGGCGATAGCATCACGATCGCTCCCGCATTGACACTCACAGACAAAGAGTATCAGCGAATGAGAGATGCCTCTTTCAAGATTTTACGCGAAGTCGGCGTAGATACAGGCGGATCGAATGTGCAGTTTTCCGTCAATCCCGAAACAGGTCGTATGATCGTCATTGAGATGAATCCAAGAGTAAGTCGATCCTCGGCATTGGCCTCCAAAGCAACGGGGTATCCCATCGCGAAGGTTGCTACACTCCTTGCGGTTGGCTATACTCTCGATGAAATTACCAATGATATTACCGGCACACCGGCTAGTTTCGAGCCTGTAATCGATTATATAGTTACCAAGATTCCGCGCTTTACTTTTGAGAAGTTCCCTATGGCAAACTCTACGCTGACTACGGCTATGAAGAGTGTGGGTGAGGTGATGAGTATCGGGCGCACCTTCAAGGAGTCTTTTCAAAAGGCTTTGTGTTCCCTTGAGACGGGACTTGTGGGATTTAACCGGGTTGAATGCGATGAAGAAGAGCTTGCTAGAGAGATCAGGCGTCCAAACGAAAAGCGTGTTCTCTATGTTTTCGAGGCTTTTAGACGAGGGATGAGTGTCGAGAGTGTGTATCAATTGTGCAAAATAGACCGTTGGTTTCTCACTCAGCTTGAAGAGCTTGCGCAAAGCGAAGCAACGATGGAAATTGGCATACTCTCGGATGAAAATCTATTGAGAAGAGTCAAAAGCGATGGATTCTCCGATGCGATGATAGCTATGATTCTCAACAAAAAAGAGGGGCTGGATCTCAACGAAAATGATATCTATAGAGCAAGAGAAAAATTGGGAGTCGTACTTGAGTACAATGAGGTAGATACTTGCGCAGCCGAATTTAAGGCGTTGACACCCTATCTTTACTCTTCGACCAATATTATTAAACTTCCTCAAGAGAGTGAGTGTGCGTTAGAGTCCCATACTGAAGAGAGAAAGAAGGTGCTTGTCATCGGCGGCGGTCCAAACCGTATCGGTCAGGGGATTGAGTTTGACTACTGCTGTGTCCATGCCTCCTTCGCGCTTGAAGATATGGGTATCAAGTCTATTATGTATAACTGCAATCCCGAAACTGTCTCTACCGATTATGATACTTCCGATGTGCTCTATTTTGAACCTATTGATTTTGAGCATGTCAGAAATGTGATAGAGCTCGAAAATCCTGATGGAGTGATCGTCCATTTTGGAGGGCAGACACCCTTGAAATTGGCAAAAAACCTCACTGCGATCGGCGCCAAGATTTCCGGCACATCGGCAAAAGTGATCGATTTGGCGGAAGATAGAGAGAAATTCTCTACATTTATCAAAAACCTAGGACTCAGACAGCCCGACAACGGGACGGCATTTGCCAAAGATGAAGCGATGGCGATCGCTAACCGAATAGGCTATCCGGTATTGGTGCGTCCAAGTTTTGTATTGGGCGGTCGCGGGATGCGTACCGTTTATAATGACAAAGAGTTGAGAAAATATATGGATGAGGCGGTGAGTGTCTCCAATGATGCGCCTGTTTTGATAGACAAATTTCTCGATAACGCAATAGAGCTTGATGTCGATGCGATTTGTGACGGCAAAGAGGTCTATCTGGGCGCTATCATGCAGCATATCGAAGAGGCCGGAATACACTCCGGAGATTCTGCGTGTTCACTCCCGCCGGTCTCCATCTCCAATACTATTCAAGAGGAGATCAAAGAGCAGACAGCAAATATCGCCTTGGGAATGGGTGTGATCGGTCTGCTCAATATCCAATTTGCGATACATAAAGAGGATATCTACCTTATCGAAGTTAATCCAAGAGCGTCAAGGACTGTGCCATTCGTCTCGAAAGCAACAGGTTTGCCTCTTGCGAAAGTAGCGACAAGGGTTATGATCCAAGGCGATCTCAGGGAAGCCCTGCGCTTTTATGATACTTTCAAAGTCGTCAACTATGAGAAAAAGATTTTAGAGCCGAGGCTCAAGGGGCATATCGCGGTCAAAGAGGCTGTCTTCCCATTCAACAAACTTCCCGGTTCCGATCTGATCCTAGGTCCTGAGATGAAATCGACCGGTGAGGTGATGGGGATATCCGATAATTTTGGCATGAGTTTCGCAAAGAGCCAGTTTGCAAGCAAAAACAATCTTCCTTTGAGCGGAAAACTCTTCATTTCGCTTGCACAGAACGATAAGCGATACGCCGGGGAGATCGGCAAGATGTTTGCAGATCTTGGATTTGAGATCGTTGCTACGGAAGGAACACACGAAGCGCTGCAGATCGCCGGTGTAGCTTCGCAGATGGTACTCAAGATCCATGAGGGGCGTCCAAATATAGATGATATGATCAAAAATGGTGAAATCTCTTTGGCGATCAATACAAGCGACAACAAAGCGAGTAAAGATGATGCAAAAACTATCAGGCAATCCGTACTCGCAAATAATATAGCCTACTTTACAACCATTGCAGCAGCCAGAGCGACTGCTTTGGCGATCAGAGAGCTTCGAGCGAGCAATGGATCACTCAAACCCAAAGCCCTTCAAGATTATCTTGCCTAGCGAATTGCCGGGCTCCAAAGAGGGGCATTTTGGGAATTTGATCTTTTTGACACAGACCGATACAACTATGGGTTTTGTCTCACAAGATGCTATGAGACTCAACAAGATCAAGCAGAGACCGCCGCACAAACATTTCATAAGAGCTCTTCCCTCTCTCAAATCTCTCAACAGCTATACCCGCACTCCGCAAATGCACAAAAATCGCCTTAGACGAGCCACAAAAAGCACATTTATTTTTCCGGATAAAAACTCCTATCGCATTATAAGGGATACAAATCATCACGATTTATTGGCAAAACTCGGATGGGCATACACTACCTCTGCCAATCTCAGCGGACAAGCGTATAACGCCGATTTTGCCAAAGAGGCTGCGGATGTGATCGTTGGCTTTCCTGTCAAAAAAGGCGACCAAAAAGCCTCGCGGATATTCAAACTCGGCAGAACATCTCTTCGAAGGATACGATAGTGGCGGCATCAAAACTGCTTTGGGAGAATGCTCTTGTGAGGATAGAGGTTGAGGAGAGTGAAATTCCGTGGTATAAAATATTTACTCAGCATCCCTACAAAGAGATGAGCGAAGTACCATCCAAAACCAAAGAGCTTCTTTATGAACTGCTCGATACGATCGAAAGAGAGATGCTCTCCTACTACCGTCCTGCCAAAATCAATATCGCATCGTTTGGCAACTATCTGCCCCATGTGCATTGGCATATTATGGCGCGTTTTGAGGAGGATAGTTATTTTCCGGAGCCCATGTGGGGGAAAAAGCAGAGGGAATCGAAGCTTTTGCTTCCCCCAAAAGAGCTTTTTGAATCGCAGCTCTTGATCTCTATTGCGCTCAAATACTGAAGGTCTCCTTTGGTCTTTAATGACCGTATTGTTCCACAAAAGCCTCGTAATCACCTTCAAAATCTATGACAGTTCCATCTTTATTGATCTTGATGATTCTGTTGGCGAATGCATCGATCAACTCTCTATCGTGTGTGACACAGATAACGCCGCCTTGGAAGTTATGCAGCGCTTCGCCAAGTGCGATGATGGCTTCAAGATCAAGGTGGTTGTCCGGCTCATCCAAAACCAAAAAGTTGGTACTGTCCATCATCATTTTGGAGAGCATCACACGGTGCTTTTCGCCTCCGGAGCAGGCTTCAACCTTCTTCTCCTGCTCTTCGCCCGTAAAGAGCATTCGACCAAGTACCTTGCGCAGTTCATCTATGTGCCATTTTGGATCATGCGATTGAAGCCAATCGTAGAGTTTGATATCTCCCGTGACCAAATCGGTTGTGTTTTGAGGAAAATAGCTTGTAGCGATCGTTTGTCCCCATTTGAAACTCCCGGCATCTAGCGGGAGCCTCTCCATCAATATCTCAAGAAGTGTCGTTTTCCCCACTCCGTTGGTGCCGATGAGGGCGATTTTATCTCCCTTTTCAACTTTGAATGAGAGATCATTGAAGACATTTTTTGTCTCATAACTCTTCGAGAGCCCGATTGCCTCAAGCACTTCATTGCCGATATCACGGTGCGGACGAAATACGATAGAGGGGTCTCTGCGGGATGAGAGCTGGATTTGTGCTATATCAAGTTTATCAAGCTTTTTTTGACGGCTTGTCGCCTGTTTTGCTTTGGAGGCGTTGGCGGAAAATCGAGCGATAAATTTTTCAAGCTCATCTTTCTCTTTGAGCGCTTTGTTGCGATCCGTCTCCAATTGCTTTGAAATGAGATTTGCCGCTATATACCAATCATCATAATTGCCTGCAAATTCTCTTAGTTTTGAAAAGTCAAGATCGAGTATGTGTGTCACGACACCATTGAGAAAGTGTCTGTCGTGCGATATGACGACCAAAACACCCTCATGGCGTATGAGTTCATTTTCGAGCCATCCGATCGTTTCGATGTCGAGGTTGTTGGTGGGCTCATCCAAAAGTAGTATGTCGGGTTTGAGAAAGAGCACCTGGGCAAGCAAAATTTTGAATTTATCCCCGCCCGTAAGCGAGCTCATCAAATCTTCATGCTGACTTGCCCCGAAGCCCAATGCCTCAAGCAGTTTTTCAATCTTGACATCACTCTCATAGGTCGGGTCTTCGTCAGCACAAATCATTTCAAGCTCTGCAAGTCTATTATTGACGGCATCATCTTCGAAATCACCCTCCATGTAGAGGCGTTCTTTCTCTTTTTGGGCATCATAAAGCTTTTTATTGCCGTAGAGTACGGCATCTTTGAGAGTGAAATCCTCAAAAGCATACTGGTTTTGCCCGAGCATCCCCAGCTTTGCTCCGGGCTGTATCTGCACTTCACCGTCAGATGGCTCCAGTTCGCCTGCCAATATCTTCATAAATGTCGATTTTCCTGCCCCGTTTGCACCTATCAATCCATAGCGCTTTCCTTGATCAAGAGTCATTGAGATTTTGTCAAAAAGTACTCTTTTTCCATATCTTTGTGTTAAATTTACCGTACTGAGCACGCTATTTCCTTATAAATGGTTCATACCATTATGATTTGTTTGGCATTTTATCCAAAAGAACTGAAAAATGGCGAGAAAGGGAAAATTGTTGTAAGACCCTTGGGCAGAGAACCCAAGGTTTGAAATGAACTAGAAAGGTTATTTAAGAGTAGCGATATAGTCTGCTACTTCTTTGATCTGAGCGTCATCCATAGAGGCAACTTGACCTTTCATAACTCCACCCATACCTTTTTGGTTGAGTGTGCCTGCTTTGTAGCCATTGAGCTGCTCAACTGTTTTTGCAGCATCTTGACCTGTAATTACGGCAGATTTTCCAAGAGCCGGCTTTTCACCATTTTGTCCGTGACAGCCTGCGCATTTTGCATACAAAGCCGCACCGTCAGCCATCAAAAGTGTAGATCCTGCAAGTGCCATTGCAATCGCGATTTTTTTCATACATAATTCCTTTTATTTTTTTAAATTTTTACTTAAATTAGCAGCTTGGAACATTTCCTGAATCAGAAGCAAACTCATAAGAGAAATCATAAAGGTCTTGATCCCATTTGCTGTCATAGCCTTTTTCAAGTTTTGGACAAACTTTTTTTACTTCATCAGCAAACTTACCGGCACCTTTGATCTCTTCCCACTCATCTTGTGTATGTGATGCAGCAAATTTAGCGCCAGAAAAACCACAAGCATCTTTGAGCTTTTTAGAGTAAAGCTTTTGCCCTTTTGCAACATCAGCAGATGCTGTCGTACCTACTACAGCAAACGCAAAAAGCGCAGCCAAAGCCAATTTTGAAAATTTAGTCATAGTATATCCTTTGAAAATTGTGTAAGATGTATAACAGCAGAAATATAATTAAAAATTGTGAAGTGATTGTGAAATAGAATTTCACAATCACTTCATTTTAATTACTCTATTTTTAGCATTTTGGAACATGGCTTCCGCCGACTCCATACTCGTGTACAAAGTCATAAATGTCAGGCCACCACTCCTGTTTGATCTGCTCAAGTTCTATAGTAGGGCAGATTTTTTTGACCTCTTCCGGCAGCTTTCCGTTGCTATTGATCTCTTCCCACTCTTCGACTGTATGGTGGGTAGCAAATTTAACCCCTGAGAAGCGGCATGCTTTTCTAAGCTTTTTTTTGTAAATCACTTGACCTCGTTCAGCATCCCCAAAAGATGATGTTGAAACCCCCATCATGGCAAATGAAATCAGAGTGGCAACAAGAATAGATTTTTTCATTAGAACCTCCATTTGTTTATAGATATTAACCAAAACTATAAGATAATATAACTAATAGGTTGCATTATAGACTAATTCAGCTTACCTAAAACTTTATATCTCTCCCAATAGATATCAATTGCCTCATTTAGCGCATCATCATCGATTTTTAGCGGCTCTTTGAGTGAGAAATTTTTCAAGAAGAGCTCAGACATGACGGAAGTATCCTCTCTTGGATGGCGTAGAAAATATTTGAGTGCCGCTTTTGTATTATTTTCTCCTCCATACACTTGCAGATAACTCATAAATATTTTTTGCAGCGACATAGGGAGTGCCTCATGACACTGCACACAATTGCGCTCAAAGGCATCTTCGCCAAAAAGTGATACCGAAAGAAAAACCGCAACTATTATGACTCTTGCCATTGGAGCACCATCCTTGTTCCCTTGTTGATTTGTGAATCCACTTTGATATCTATGCCATACTCATCGATTATCTTTTTGACTATACTGAGTCCTATCCCGAAACCGCCCTCGCTGGTATCAAAACGCATATATCGATCAAAGATAAAGGGTATCTTCTCTTTGTCGATCCCGATACCGTCATCCTCTATTATCAGTTGACCTTTACGAAGTGTGATGCGTATTGATCCGCCTCGCTTATTGTATTTGATGGCATTGGAGAGAAGATTATCGAAAACACGGATAAATTTTTTTCTATCCATCAGCAAAGAGACCGGGTCAAGATCGTGGATGATCGTAATCTTCTTGGATTTTGAGAGTATTTCAAAGTATTCGATTCTCTCAAGGATGATTTTTTGCAGATCCAGCCATTCATTTTCATTGGTGCGTTCGTGCTCGAGAGTAAGATAGGTTAGGTCATCGTAAAGGCTGGAGACAGTTTTTGCCGCGATCGAGATCCTTTCTAATTTTTTGAGATTTGTCTGCGCCATGATGTTTTTATCCATCATTTCGATATTTGCCAAGATTGTACTGATGGGTGTATTGAGCTCGTGGGTTGTATCTTTGATAAACCTATCAAGCAGAATTATCGAATCTCGCATAGGTTTCAAAAAGAGTTTGGCAAGCAGCAAACTGAAGAGTGTGAGTATCAAAAAGGCTAAAGAGCTATAAATTGCTATTGTTTTTATCGTTTCATGAAACCAGCCGCGATTATTTTTTACCTCGATAATCAAAAATTTCGCCCCCAAATAGTAGTTGTCCAAGATTTTGATAAAGTGTATATTTGCCCCTAGTTGATACATCTCTTCATCGAAATGTATCGCTTTGTTCTCTAGGAGTGAAAATATCTCTACCTCTTCAAGGTCATAAATGGCACTTCTAAATCGGTGATCCCTCGGGTAGGTGCGCCTATCATCAAAGTAGTGATGCAGCTCCTTGAGCCGTTTTGTCTGGTCCTCAGCATAGCCGGAGAGTATCATCCGCTGATTGGCAATCATCATCTTCTCTTGGCTTTGATAATAAAAAAGAGACAACAAAAGCAAAAGGAAGATCACCAGCAGCAGATAGAGGCTTAAAAATCGCAGAAGTGATTTTTTCTCACTCTTGAGCAGTGAACTTGTAACCCTGTTTTTTAATACTAACAATCCTATCCTTGCCTAAATTTTTGCGAAGATTTTTGATGTAGGTTCTTAAGGCCGTATCGCTAGGCTCTTCATCAAAATCCCACAGATGCGCATATATCTGCTCATGTGTCAACACTTCATCGGCGGACTGCATGAAGAGTTTGAGGAGCTTGGACTCTTTGTTGCCCATTGGAACCAATTTGCCTTCGACTATGAGTCTATTGTTATGAATATCATATTTTGTCACATCATCTATCTCAATATACTCTTTTTTGTCATGATAAAAGCTTCGAGCGAGAAGTGTTTCCATCCGAATAAGCAGCTCTTTGAGTACAAATGGTTTGCGGATATAGTCGTCACAGCCGCTTGCAAAACCCTTCTCCAGATCATCAACACTGCCTAGAGATGTGATAAAAATGGCAGGCGCATTTTCTTTGCGTGCTCTCGCCTCTTTGAGTAGTTTGAAACCATTGATGCCCGGAGTATTTACATCGAGAAGCAAAAGGTCAAACCTGCTCTCATAAAGCTTCTCTTCCGCCTCATATCCATTATATGCCGGAGTTACACTGTATCCTTGATCTTCTAGAAATTCCGTGATGGTATCGTTGAGATTTGCATCATCTTCAAGGAGTAGAATATTTGCTTTTTTCATCGGGCTGCTTACTCAATTTTGGCGCTGTGATACCCAATTTTGGATCCTTTGGGCACTGAGCGCTCCACTGACGCGATCTACCTCTTTGCCATTTTTGAAGAGGATCATCGTAGGGATACTTTGGATACTATATTGTGCGCCAAGTGCGCGCTCCTCTTCGGTATTGACTTTGAGAAATTGTGCCTTCAGCGGCATCGCCAGTGCCGCCTCCTCAAAAGCCGGCGCCATTTGACGGCAGGGTCCGCACCAAGGCGCCCAAAAATCCACAACCACCAATAGATCGCTATTGGTTATAAAATGTCGAAAATTGCCGCTATTTGCCGCTATCGGCTTGCTTGCTAGAAGAGAATTTTTGCACTCCCCGCAGTTGGCTTTGGTGTAACTCTCTTTTTTGGGAATACGATTGACTTTGAGGCAATGTGGGCAAACAACATTTAAATTCATCAAAAAACTCCTTTTT
>DZAQ01000229.1 GCA_022729615.1 Sulfurovum sp. | reverse complement strand
GCTGCGGTACGCAAAAACAATCCGGAGTATCTAAGGGCAAAAGAGCTCGGAATAGAGCTGCTTTCTAGAAAAGACGCGCTCATCTCTATATTGGGCGACAAAGAGGTCTATGCGGTAGGCGGTGCGCATGGCAAAAGCACTACTTCAGCGATCCTTGCTTCGATACTGCCCCAAACCAATGCCCTTATCGGGGCGATATCCAAAGAGTTTGGCTCCAATGTCCGCAGCTACGCCAACAATAGAGTAGTTTTTGAAGCCGATGAGAGCGATGAGAGCTTCCTCAACTCCAACCCCTATCTGGCGATCGTCACCAATGTAGAGCCGGAGCATATGGAGTATTATGAGTATGATGAAACGCGGTTTTACAATGCCTATCGCAACTTTTTATCGCTTGCTAAAAAACGGGTTATCAATGCCGAGGACCCCTTCCTTGCCTCTTTGGAGATGGAGAGCATCAAACTCTATCCAAGCCGCGATTTGCAAGGCATTAGCTATGTATTGATAGACGGCGCACCTCATACACGGTTTGTATTTCGAGAGTATGGGGCGTTTGATGTCTATGGGCTAGGGAGGCATATCGCTCTTGACGCGGCATTGGCTATCTTGGCTGCTTTGGAGCTTGGTGAAGATATCGAGCAGATCCGCTCCAATCTGCTTCACTACAAAGGGATCAAGAAACGGTTTGATATCGTCCACAACAGCGACAGGCTCGTTGTGATCGATGATTATGGGCACCATCCTACCGAGATCAAAGCGACGATCGAATCATTGAAAGAGTATGCCGCTCTGCGAGATTTCGCCAAGATCCAAGTCATTTGGCAGCCGCACAAATATAGCCGCACGATGGACAATTTGCAGGGGTTTGTGAACTGCTTCGAGGGGGTTGACAGGCTTGTCGTGCTTCCGATTTGGTCTGCGGGTGAATTGGAGGTGGCGATCGACCTCAAGGGGGCGTTGAGCAGATACAACCCCATCATGGCAGAGAGTGTCACCAAACAAGACGGTGTGGTAAAAATCTTCAAAGATGGTCATATCATCGAAGAGTTTTCAGAGGATTTGGTAGCTGCATTCGGGGCGGGAGATATCACCTATCAGATACGAGGAGA
>DZAQ01000101.1:1627-4655 GCA_022729615.1 Sulfurovum sp. | reverse complement strand
AGCGCCATCAAAAGTACCAATCCGGCGATAAAAAACATCATAATAGGCTCGATATACGCTGAGAGATTGTCTATGATATCTTGGAACCGCATATCATAATACTCCGTCACCTTGCCCAGCATCGCATCGAGCTGACCGCCAGCCTCTCCGGCACGGATCATCTGCAAGAGCATATTTTCAAACAAACCGGTTTTGTCAAATGCCTCCGAGAGGTTCATCCCTCTTCCGATATTGGCATTGACTGTTTCGAGCTGCTCTCGTATCGCACTGTTCCCTACCATCCCTACAGCGGTATCTAGGGCTTCTGATACAGGAATACCCGCTTTGATCAACTCTCCAAAAACCAAGGTATAGCTATACATCGTAGAGTAAAAAATTACCTTATTGATGAGATAAAAGCGGGGATGGATCAAAATTTTATCTACCCAATATTTGAAATCTTTATTATTCTTATACGCATAAATCATTGCATAGATAAACACGATAAACCCAACCAACACAAACAAACCATAATTACTCATTACATGTTCAATAGCAAGGAGAATTTTTGTTGGTACCGGCAGTTCTGTTTTGAAGCTGTCAAAAATCTCTTTGAATTTAGGGACAACCACCATGATCAAGATCGTAAATGCGATTGCCATTGCCGTCAAGGTGATGAGCGGGTATCGAATCGCTTTTTTGAATTTAGCAGTATTGTTTCTCAGATTTTCCAAAATATCTGCCAGTTTATGATATGAACCGGAGATATTACCCGTTCTCTCACCGAGCTTGGTCATCGCCATTGCCACATGACCAAACTCATCGGTAAACTGTCCCATCGAGTCTGAGAGGCTCTTACCGGCATTGATGTCATTAGTGATGACATTATATATCTCTTTGAGCTGAGGGTTGGTTGTGCTATCCGCAACATCTTCAAGAGTATCGTTGATAGCGATACCCGCATCTGTCATTACGGCTATTTGCCTGATCGTTGAAATTTTATCATTGACATTGATTTTGCTTTTGAATGATTTTTTCAAATTCTTTGTAAGCTCTGCAAAGGTATCCTCCAAAGGAGCCGCAGTTTCAATCGCCCTAATGACCATTATGTTTGGAAATTTACTTTTTGCAAGCGTGATAGCAGACATTTTTGTCTCTGCCTTCATAAGCTCAACTCGTTTTCGACCCTTCTCCATCACTGTGACATTAAAATACTTCATTACAGCCTCGCTACTCTATAAATTTCTTCAATGGATGTATCTCCAGCCAAAACCTTATTGATCCCGTCCTCAAACATCGAAACAAACCCTTCTTGAATCGCCTGTTCGCTCATCTGCTCTTTGGTAGCTCCCGCGGCTATCATTCTTGAGAGTGTTTCACTGATGGGGAGCACTTCGGAGATCATCTCTCGCCCCATATAGCCGGAATGTTGACACTCTTTGCATCCTTCGCCTTTATAAAAAATCGGATTTTCAGGCAGATACTCCCTGATTTCATTCAGTATCCTCTCAGGCGGCAAATTCTCTACCTTGCAATGAGTGCAAATTTTTCGAACAAGCCTCTGTGCCTGGATGCCTACGAGCGCTCCGCTTACCAAATAACTCTCGATCCCCATATCCAATATCCTGTTTACTGCCGAAATAGCATCATTTGTATGGAGTGTAGAGATGACCAAGTGTCCCGTAAGCGCAGCTTGAATGGCTATCCTTAGTGTCTCTTTGTCTCGAATCTCACCGATCATGATCTTGTCAGGGTCTTGACGCAAAATGGAACGGAGCGCATCCGAAAAACCCAATCCGACATGGGCATTCACCTGAACCTGCTGGATACCGCCCATCTGGTACTCCACGGGATCTTCGACCGTAATGGTCTTATCTTTGACATCTTTGATGGCATTAAGCGCGCCATAGAGTGTCGTAGTTTTACCGCTTCCGGTAGGTCCGGTCACCAACACTATACCATACGGGACATGGATGGCATGCAAAAATTTATCATAAGAAACCTTGCTCATACCGGCATCCTCAAGACGGATAAGAACTTTTGACTTATCCAATATCCTCATTACGATCGACTCACCAAAGAGTGTCGGAAGAGTCGAAACCCTAAAGTCAAACTCTTTACTGTTGACAGTAGCAGAAAATCTTCCATCTTGGGGCTTTCTTTTTTCAGCGATATCCAAATTTGACAGAAGCTTAAGTCGCGAGGAGAGAGGGGGGAAAATATCCTTCTCAAAGACAAATCCTTGCATCAGCATTCCGTCAATTCTATTACGAACCCCGCAGTTTTTCTCCGTAGCCTCCACATGGATATCACTTGCTCTTGCGATAATTGCGCTTTTCAAAATAATCTCTATAAGTTTCATAACAGCCGGAGACTCATCACTTTTCTCCTCTTTGCCCGCTGTCGCAAGATCTTTTCTGATATCATCTACAAGACCCTTGATGCTCTCTGTAAGTTCAAGCTGTTGCAATCTTTTATTGATTTGAGATGGTCTGGCAAGAGCGATCTTCATGGGCTTTCTTGGAAAGATTCTCTGCATTGCATCTCTTGCGCCCATATCCAAAGCATCCGCAAATGCCACCAAGACATTGATATCATTTTCAGACACGGGTATCGCGTTCACTTTAAGCAGCTGCTTATAAGGTATTTTCGAAAAGAGGCTCATATCCATATCTATTTCATCCAGATCAACATAACTGATATGGAGCTCTGCTGCGAACCTCTTCAAAATAGGGGTTATATTTATCCCTTCAATTTTTTCCAGATGCTCAAGAGTAATGACACCGTCTCTCAGCTTTTTGACCAAGAAAGTCTCAAGAATATCAAGATCAACCATCTTCTCATTCAAAAGATTTTCAAATGAGACTTTCACCGGAGGTCTTCTTCTGACCAGTGTGGCAATCGACTCTTTTGCGATAAGATGCTCATCTAACATCATTTCAATCAGCTTGACCATTTTTCACCCTATTTTCAAAATAAATATTAAAATCAAGTATACCACAGCTTTATGTTTCTTGAATAAAAAATTACTTAAAAGTTCGATTTTTTA
>DZAQ01000101.1:0-1527 GCA_022729615.1 Sulfurovum sp. | reverse complement strand
CAGGCACCATATCGGTCACTTCTATCTTTAGGTACTTTCTTTTGTGAACCGGCTCCGGCTCTTCCGTCACATCCATCTCTTCTGTTTGAGACATTTCAATATTCATCTGAGGGGTTTTATTCTCATCAATGCTCTGATTAATATCTGCCGCATCTGAAAGTTTTTGTGGTACAGGAGTGCTGTTTGTCTCCTCAGCTGCTGTCAATGTCGGTACAAACGGCTTGAGTGCCGTACTGTTTAGCTCGGCAACTATGGGCTTTGAGGATGCACTGCTGTTTGCCTCGGCAACTATTGGCTTTTCGCTGCTTTGATTTTCAACAACCGCGTGAGGTACAATAAATTTCATGATCTCAGAACGGTTCAAAAAAGCAAATAGCGCCAATAATAGAGCAATAGAAAAGATATACCAAGGTTTGCGCCGGTTAAATCTATATTGCTGCCACTCTTTTTCGAGTTGATTGACATCATACATGGATGTGCCCCAGTTTGATACCTGCCATCTCTATTATTCTTTTAGAAAAATCGGCATAATTTATCTTTAACGGTTCATTTTTGTCATAATATTCATACAATTCAAAAATAGTATAAAGCAGCTTATTGATCTCCCTATAATTGCCTTTTGTGAGTTTATAGAGAGTTTTTATATGACCATGCCGGATAGTATTGGCTATCTCAAAAAGATTTTTTTTCAATAGCTTTTTATGAATATAATTTTTGACATCTTCGATAGAGCCGTTTTTGAGTTCAATGACCTCCCAGATACGCGTCTGAAAATGCTCTTTGGCTATCAGCTCCTCATTGTCTGTCTTGTGAAGAGAGATGACAAATTTGATAACTCTCGTATCTGCCAGCAGACGGATCCGCTCCATCAGCTCCCCGGAATAGAGTTGTGACTCATCCAGCAGAATTATAATTTCCCTGCTTCCCCTGAGGCTTTTGCAGTAATCGATAAGGATCGAGAAGTTAATTTCAGTATTTTGCGGGAGTTCGCTCATAGTGATGATCTTGAAAAGTTTGTGGAAAAACTCTCTATCGCTCGCACTTGGAGCCTCGAAATAGTGTATATCTTTTTTGTATTTTTGATTTTGGTACAGCTGATTGAGAATGATACTTTTGCCCGTCCCCGGACGACCAAAAACCAATATCATCTTCAGGGGTTTTTCTATACTATGAAGAAGCTGCTCATAAGCGCTCACCGATGAGCCGAGCTGAATATAGTCTTCGACATCGACTGAGTCGATGAAGACATTTTTTGCGGCAAAGTATCTACTCTGCATTGACTCTTTTGTATCCCAAATCTCTCAATGAGACATCTTTGGAGTTGCGGACGATATGAGGCGTGATGATAAGCACCAACTCCTCTACTTGATTTATCTTCTCCTCTTTCTTGAATGCATACTCGAAGAGGGGAAGGTCACCCAACAATGGAACCTTGTCGATCTTCGTTCCTGTTTGGCTTATGATCAATCCCCCCATGATCGCATGGTGACCGTCTTTGACTTTGATGACCGCGGACATTTGTCGCTT
>DZAQ01000228.1 GCA_022729615.1 Sulfurovum sp. | reverse complement strand
TCTTTGCCTACAAAGTGGATAATTACTATTCGCCTCAAAACGACAGAGGTATTGCTTTTGATGATCCTGCTATCGGTATCGACTGGCAAATAGACAAAAACCTGCTCAGCCTCTCCGAAAAAGACAAGAGGCAGCCTTTACTGGCAGATGCCGACCTGTTTACCTATGGAGAAAATCTTTATGTCTAATATACTGGTAACCGGTTCGGAAGGACAGCTGGGGAGCGAACTTCGCTATCTTGCCCAGAATCAGCCCGTAGATGCAAATCATATAATTTTCTTTTATATAGATAGATCTTCACTTGATCTGACAGATCATACAGCAGTTGAAGCATTTATAGTTGCAAATTCTATCAATACCATCATCAATTGCGCCGCCTATACAGCTGTTGACAAGGCTGAAACGGATGTGCAAAACGCGGATGCAGTCAATCATCTTGCTGTTAAAAATTTAGCGCTGATAGCCAAAGAGGGATCGATACGACTCATACACATCTCCACAGACTATATCTTTGACGGCACAAATCACAAACCATACACCGAAGATGATGCCAGCAATCCTCAAAGTATCTATGGCAAAACCAAACTAGATGGAGAGGATGCGATCCGAAAGATCAATCCCAAGGGCGCTGTCATCATCCGTACCTCTTGGGTCTATAGCGGTTTTGGCAATAACTTTGTCAAAACCATGCTGCGCCTTGGATCAGAGCGCGAACAACTCTCTATTATTTATGATCAAGTCGGCACACCGACCTATGCGAGAGATTTGGCACAAATGATCCTTTTGATCATTGAAGAGCCATGCAAAAGCGACAGCGTTGCGCTCTATCACTACAGCAATGAGGGAGTCTGCAGCTGGTATGATTTTGCAAAAGCAATTTTTGAGCTCACGGATATAAAATGTTCAGTTAAGCCAATCCGGACAGAGGAGTATCCGACTCCTGCCAAGCGTCCAAATTATAGCCTCCTTGATAAATCAAAAATCAAAAATGAGTATCAAATCTCTATACCCTACTGGCGAGATTCACTCAAAGAGTGCCTTCAAATATTGGCAAATAATAAAGCGGGCACAATAGACTAATGGAACAAGAAACTGCTATCCATATCAAAAACCTAACAAAAATTTATCCCCT
>DZAQ01000100.1 GCA_022729615.1 Sulfurovum sp. | reverse complement strand
TGGAGCGATACGGGAGTCGATCTCTCCAAAGGTGTTGCTGTGGTCGCAGACTCCTCTGTCAAAAAGATCGCCATCGCCAATCCAAAAACAGCGCCTTATGGGATAGAAGCGATGAATACGATGAGGTTTTACAAAGCTGAGGGCGCGGCAAAAGAGAAGCTCATCATAGCCGAATCGATCTCCCAGGTAGGAGCCTATGTCACTACCAAGGCAGTCGATGTCGGATTTATGGCAAAATCTATCGTTCTTTCGCCTGAGATGAAAAATGTCGGCAAGTGGATAGAGATAGATCCAAAATCATACAATATGATCGATCAGGCGATGGTAGGGCTCAAAAACGGTTCACCTGAAAATCAGATCGCGGCGAAAAAATTTCTCCGCTTTATGTATTCGACACAAGCGCGAACTATCCTAAAAGCTAGCGGCTATAGTCTGCCAAAAAAAGGGGAGTAGAGATGTTAAAATTTGGAATTGCCGCAATACTTTTTTTGGAAATGACCGCTTTTGCCGTTGCGGCGGATGATCTACAGAGCGCCCTTCAGGATGGGAAGTTTGAGGGGCGCTTGAGATCGCAATATTTTGATACGATATGGGATGATCATAGCATAGAGACAGGAAAAGGCACAGCAAATGGAACCGGCTTGGCTGTCGGCGGTAGTTTGATCTACAAAACAGCCCCATTGTACGGCTTGAGCATAGGTGCCGGTCTCTATACGACCCAAAATCCAGGCGGCATCACGGATGGCGAAGATGGAGCAGGCGCTACTACGAGCCGGGATCTTTTCTCGCGCGATTCTCACTATGAGGGAGAGACGAAGGTTACTGATCCTTACGGAACGGGATATGCCGTATTGGCGCAATCCTATCTTGAGTACGGTATCGAAAAAAGCAAGATCAAAGCGGGTCGTTTTTTGATGAAAAACCCTTGGATCACTCCCAATGATACCAAAATGATCCCCATCGCCGTGGGAGGGGCGCAGGCTGTTTCGGATGATATAGAGAGTACGACTATCGAGCTTCATTATGCCACTCAATTTAAAGAGCGCGGTATGAGCTATTTTGGAAATATGGCGGATACCGGCGATGTGCCAAACGCGATACGCAAACACTACAATACCCACTACAATCCCGCAAGCCCCGATCAAGAGAGCGATGCCCCGGATCTCGTGATAGCCGGAGTCAAAAACAGATCCTTTGACGGCTTAGATCTCCAAGTCTGGGGGATGCACTGGAACGACCTTGTTGATCAATTGCGCCTAGAGGCGAATTATGCCCTGGAGGCGGGAGCCGTGATCCTGGGGTTCGGCGGACTCTATATGCAGCAGTTTGACCAAGGCGCAGGCGCGCTGATCAATCCGATGACGAATAACGGCGACGATGACAACAGTATCGATACTTCGCTTTGGGCGCTTCGCGCTACGGCCGATTATCGTGCGATGCATCTCCTTGTCGCTACTTCGCAAACGAGCGAGGATGGCGACCTCATCGCCGGATGGCGCGGGTTTCCGACATATGATTATACACGCTCTATGACGATCACCGATTGGAATGCCAACACCAAAGCATATAAAGCGCTTGTAGAGTATGATTTTGCCAAGATGGTTTCGGGATTCAAAACGATACTAAGCTACTCTTACTATGACCGCGACCCAAGCAAAAAGCCTTATGTCAGTGCTACCGACCGCGGATTTCAAAACGGCGATACCAATCAATGGAATCTTGATCTGATCTACCAATTGGCAGGCAGTCTCAAGGGGACGGAGCTCAAAGCAAGATTTATGGATCAAAAGAATGATACAACTCCGACATACCCAAAAGAGCTCTCAAATAGAGAGGTCCGTTTGGAGATAAATTATTATTTTTAATCCAAATAAGAAATTCTACAAAGGGGCGGAATTGTCATGAATATCCTACGCGCAACACTCGCTTGCGTTGTCTCCTCCGGTCGTCTCACCTCTTTGGGTGTGAATGTGGGTGAAGAGATATTTCAGCTCCTTCTCGCCGAACAGTGCTCCTATCCGATCGGAATGCCTTTGAAGCTGGTATTCAAGGAGACAGAGGTGCTTCTGGCGTCATCATTTGTGGTGACAACGGCAAATATCCATTGTGCCATTATAGATAAGATCGAGCAAGGGGAGGCGCTCTCTCAGGTTACTCTTGATTATCGTGGCGTAAATGTGATTGCAATAGTACCGACACTTTTATTTGATGGGCTCAGCCTTGGTGTAGGCGATGAAGTATATTGGATGGTAAGTCCGAGTGAAATCTCACTCATGGAGGAGGTGTGATGGAGGCTGAATTTTTGGAGACGATGGTGCTGACCTTCAAGCTGGCTGCTGTCACAACGGTTGTTTTGCTGGTGATCTCCATCCCGCTTGCGGCATTTTTGGCTTTTAGCAATATGCGTTTTAAAAGTATAATTGAAACGATCGTGAGCATGCCTCTGGTCTTGCCCCCATCGGTACTTGGATTTTATCTGCTTCTTGCATTCAGCCCCTCTTCTGCCATAGGAAGCTTTCTCACTGAACACGGGATACGATTGGCATTTAGTTTTGAGGGGCTGGTGATAGGCTCTGTTTTGTTTAGTCTGCCTTTTATGGTGCATCCGATACAGTCAGCCCTCTCTCAGATGCCGCCGTCACTCTTTGAAGCCGCCTATACTCTGGGCAAATCGAAGATGGAGACAATGATACGGGTTATTCTCCCTGCCATCAGGCATGGAGTGATCTCAGGGATCGTTCTTGCGTTTGCCCATACCGTCGGAGAGTTCGGGGTCATTTTGATGATCGGCGGCAATATCCCGGGGGAGACCCGCGTCGCCTCGATCGCGATCTATGACGAGGTAGAGTCGCTCAACTACACTATGGCGCATCAGTACGCATTGACGCTCTTTGTGATCACCTTCTCGATACTTTTGCTTGTCTATACTCTCAACAAAAAATCACTAGAGGGGCTCAAGTGATCTCAGTCAATGTCACCAAAGAGTTGAGCAGTGCCGAGGGGGTTTTGCAGGCATTTTTCGAACTTGAGATCGAGAGCGGAGAATTTCTCACCCTTTTCGGTCCCTCCGGTGCCGGCAAAACAACCTTGATGCGCCTCATCGCAGGACTCGAAACGCCCCGAAGCGGTACCATTATGGTGGATGGCGAAATATGGTTCGATAGCGATAAAAAAATAAACCTTACACCGCAAAAGCGGAGCATAGGATTTGTCTTTCAGGATTATGCGCTTTTTCCTACGATGAGTGTGCGTCAAAATCTCCTCTTTGCCGCGCAAACACAAGAGGAGCGTTTGTATGTTGAGACTCTGCTTGAGATGACAGAGCTCCAATCGCTCTCGCATCGACTCCCCGCAACTCTCTCCGGAGGTCAAAAACAACGGGTGGCTCTAGCGCGTGCACTGGTGCGCCGTCCCAAAGTCCTGCTTCTCGATGAGCCGCTCTCGGCGCTTGACCCATTGATGCGCCAAAAGCTCCAAGATGAAATCGCGTTATTTCATCAAAAACTTGGCATCACGATTTTGTTGGTGAGCCACGATATTGCTGAAACTATCAAACTCTCTCATCGGCTTGCCGCTGTCGAAGCCGGGCGTATTGTCCGCGTATGTCCGCCGATGGAGTTTTTTGCGCGTCACAAACTCAGCGGTAAACTCCAGCTTGTCGGCGAAGTGCTGAAAGTTGAGTTTGAGATGCCTGTGGCGATTGTCACACTCTTGGTCGGATCCTCCGTCGTCCAAGCGGTTATCACCCAAGAGGAGGGTAAAAATCTTCGTATCGGAGAGCATGCCCTCATCGCAGTCAAGGCGTACAATCCCATTGTGCTCCCTTTGACACGGTAGGGTACCGAAAGATCATACTTGCAGATGTTCCAAATAACTAGACCAAAGAGGAGACTCCAATGATTTTATTAAATGACTTTGAACTCGAAACATTTTTAGCCGAAGATGTCCCTTGCGGAGATCTTACCACTGCTTCGCTGGGTATCACCGATCAGCGTGCTCGTATTACCTTTGCTTCGCGCGCCAGGCCGCTTGTCGTCTCATGCACCGAAGAGGCGGCGCGCTTATGCGTACTGCATGGATTGGAGATCGTTGGTTTTGTTGCATCAGGTACTCTTATCCCGCCCACAAGCATCTTTCTAGAAGCGCACGGTGATGCAGGTTCTGTTCATCGTGTCTGGAAGAGCGTCCAAAATCTTTTGGATTACGCGAGCGGTATCGCTACATATACAAGCGAAATGGTGCTATCGGCTCGCTCGGTCAATCCCGATATCGTCATCGCTACGACCCGCAAAACTACACCGTTTACCAAGAAGATCGCTATCAAAGCGGTCGAATCCGGCGGTGGCATCGCACACCGATTGGGGCTCTCCGAATCCATCCTCGTTTTTGAGTATCACCGTATTTTTTTCCCAAATGATGAGGCGTTTGCCGAAGCACTGAGCAAAGCCAAAAAAGCCAACCCTGAGAAAAAGATCGTAATAGAGGCGGAAGATACTGTCCAAGCAGTGAAGTTTGCCTCGATGGGCGCAGATGTTTTGCAGTTGGAAAAATTTACCCTGCCCAAGCTCGCAGATGCCGTACATATCCTCCGTGCCAAGAATCCTAGTGCGCTCCTCATGGCTACAGGGGGGATCAATATCGAAAATATCACCGAATACGCGGCATGCGGAGTGGATGTGATCGTCACTTCGTCACCATACAGTGCACCGCCTGCCGATATCAAGGTGAGGATCGAGCC
>DZAQ01000099.1 GCA_022729615.1 Sulfurovum sp. | reverse complement strand
GCTATTCACTCCGAAGCGCATCTGCCGGGTGCAGCGCAGCAGCTTGAAGCGCCGGAGCTATACCGGCTGCGATACCGATCAAAACAGCGATCAGCAGTGATAGAGCCACATACTCCCAGGCGATGGAGATCGGAATAGACGGTGCCAGCCAGTGCAGACCAAGACCGATAGAAAAACCCAGTACCATTCCGGCTAATCCTCCTAGCGCTGAGAGTATAGCCGCCTCTAGCAAAAAGATGAATGTAACTTGACCTCGTGATGCGCCTAGGGCACGCAGCAGACCCACCTCGCTGATTCGTTCGTTGACGGCGATACTCATGATAGTGAAGATGCCGACACCGCCGACTAGCAGCGAAATACCGCCTAGACCACCTATGACAGCCGTGAATATCTCCAAGATCGAACCGAGCGTACCTAGCATATCGCTTTGGGAGATGATCGTGAAGTCCTCTTTGTCGTGGCGTGTGACCAATAGGCGCTTGATCTGTGAGATCACCTGTTTCTCGTCTTGCCCCGGAGTGAAGAGGATATCGATCTCCATGAGACTTTCACGATTGTAAAGTGACAAAGCCTGATTTGCCGGGATATACACCGCGTCATCCATGTCAAATCCCAGAACCTGTCCCTTGCGCTCCATAACCCCTATAATATGGTAGCGCTCATCTTTGATGCGGATAAACTGACCGAGCGGCGAGGTATGAGGAAAAAGCTCCTCTTTGATCTTGTATCCGATGACGGCGAGATTACGCGCCTGCCCCGGTGGCTCGTCCGGCAGAAATTTCCCTTGGGAGACATCTATCCGCCATGTTTTGGGAACCTCATGATTGACCCCATACACATAAGTCCAGCGGGCACGGTTGTCATGCTTCACCTCGGAATTGCCTTGTACCAGCGGTGTCGAGGTGAGAATATTCGGCAGGCGCCCGATCTCCATGGCATC
Source organism: Sulfurovum sp. (assembly GCA_022729615.1). Taxonomy (GTDB): domain Bacteria; phylum Campylobacterota; class Campylobacteria; order Campylobacterales; family Sulfurovaceae; genus SZUA-451. Next base: position 3,807 of record DZAQ01000099.1, on the reverse strand, counting down.
CTCGATCGTGAGCGGTCGTACCGTGTTGATCACCGCACCCGACAATCCAAGGGTGTTGATCTTTCCCGGAGTTACGGTGATGATATTGGTGCCAAATTGTGTAAATTCTTTGAGAATATACTCCCGAATACCGCCCCCCAAAGCGGTCAAAAGTACCACTGAAGCGATCCCGACCGCAATGCCCAGTGCAGTCAGGTAGCTGCGCAGACGACTGAAGCGCAGGCTGCCTAAGGCAAAAACTAAATAATCAACCGCACGCACACAGACCTACTTCCCGCTCAGCGCTGTGACAGGATTGAGTCGGGCGGCTTTGAGAGCAGGGATGCTGCCAAAGATCAGCCCTGTCGCTATCGCCGTCGCCAAAGCCGCAAAAATAGACCATACAGGCGTCTGCAGTACAAAATCAGGAATTAGATAATTTATGAGCGGTACCGATGCAAGTCCGAATATGAGTCCGAGCACTCCGCCGGAGAGTGAGAGCATAAGCGCTTCACTGAGAAAAATCCGCATCACCTGATGCGTCGGAGCCCCTAGCGCTTTGAGCAGACCGATCTCCGATTTGCGCTGACTCACCGCGACCATCATCACATTCATGATCAGTATGCCCGCGACTATAAGGCTGATCGCCGCGATGGCGCCGACTGCCCATGTCAGTGTTTTGAGAATATTATCAAAAGTGCTGATCATCGCATCCTGCCGAATGATGGTAATATCCGCTTCACCGCCGTGCCGTATGCGGATGGTGTCCAGAATCTCCTGTTCGGCACGGGGAAGCGCCTGTTTGTTTTTGGCTTTGACAATGATCCGAAAAAGTGCAGGTCGATCAAAAAGCATCTGTGCAGTCGGAGTCGGGATCATTACGGCATCGCTCATATCTATACCGACCGATGCTCCTCTGGGAGCCAGAATACCGATGATACGAAAACGGTAATTGCCGATGCGCACCCACTCGCCGACAACATCGCGATGACCAAAGAGCTCTTTGTGCAGCTTCTCACCCAAGACACATACCCGGTCAGAGCGATAGATATCATCATCCGGAAGAAAGCGGCCTTTGGCTACTTTGAGTTCAAAGACACTCTTGAGGTTGTGGCTCGAGCCGATCACTGTCACTTCTCGTTCTTTGGAACCGTATGAGACATCGGCAGCGCCGATCACGATAGGCGCTGTGCGTTCGATCAGTACACTGTGCGCCAGTGCAATGCTGTCATCGATAGTCAAGTCATGCGGAGCGGTACCGAAGATCGGCGGCAAACCGCCGGTTGTCTCTGTCCGCCCGGGCAAGACAAAGAGCAGATGTGAACCCAAAGAGCGAAACTGCCCCGTCACATAGAGCCTTGCCCCTTCACCCAGCGAAGTCAGGATGATCACTGAAGCGATGCTGATGACCATCGCCAAAAGAATCAGTGCAGTTCGAGCAGGATAGGCCGAAAGTGACTTTATGCTGAAGCGGACTACATCATCGATCCTCATGCCAAAACACTCCTGGTATCCCCAATGATCTGTCCGTCTCGCATGAGGATCTGTCGTCGGGCGCGTCTGCCCAGTTGCGGATCGTGTGTGACGATCAGCAGAGTCACGCCCTGTTCGCCCAGCGACTCGAGTATCTCTATCATCTCTCTGCCTGAGTGTGTATCGAGATTTCCCGTAGGTTCATCGGCTAGAAGAAGCGGCGGCTTGAGTATCATGGCGCGTGCGATCGCCACTCGCTGCTGCTGACCGCCGGAGAGCTCCTTGGGCAGGTGATTGGCACGGTTGGAAAGACCGAGATCACCCAGTGCTTTTACGATCATCTCTCGGCGTTCGTGCGGAGGAATGCCTTTGAGCATCAGCGGAAGTTCGAGATTGCCATAAGCGCTGAGCCTTGGGATCAGATGGAAGGATTGGAAGATGAAGCCGATCTTTTCGCGGCGAAAAGCGGCACACTCCTCCTCGTCGAGTCTGGTCAACTCCTTCTCCTCAAAGCGGTAACTCCCGCTGCTAGGCATATCCAGCAATCCGAGTATATTAAGCAGCGTCGATTTCCCTGATCCGGAAGCCCCCATGATGCTCATATACTCTCCGCGATCGATCTGTATCGAGAGATGGTCTAGTGCGCGGACTCTCTCATCGCCTACCTGAAATTCTCGGCAGATATCGTGAAGCGAGATCACTGAGATGACTCCTTGGATACTTGCGCATAGGCGCCGTCCGTGACGCCTTCATCTCCCAAAGAGAATACCACCAGCTCTCCGGCTTTTAGCCCCTGAATGACTTCGGTGTAACTCCAATTGCTTAGACCTTTGGTGATCGCGCGTTTTTTCAATCGCTTGTCGGCAGGATCAAAGAGCAGCACATGGTCATCATCCACCAGTGCCTGCGTCGGGATACGCACTGTATCCCGATGTGTCGTTGTTATGATCATGGCATCGGCGCTGTAGCCGACTAGCAGCAGTGTAGTGACATTATTATCGGTAAATTTCAACTCGACATCGACTGTACGCGCCTGTTTCTCCTGATCGATCACATAGCTGCCGATACGAGAGACCGAGGCTTGGAATTGGAGGTCTCTCCATGCATCCAGTGTGATGCGTGCCGGCAAGCCAAGAGAGACTTTGGATGCATCCATTTCATCGATAGGCACAGTCACGACGAAGCATCCCGGCTCGATCAGATCGATGGCAGGAGGCATAGGGATACCGGGAGGCGAGGGGGTGACATACTCATTGAGTTCTCCGTTGATTTTGGCAATGACCCCGTCAAACGGCGCGTAGAGATAGGTGTGTTTGAGGCGCTCTTGACCTACTTTCAGAGCCGCCTGCGTGACAGTTATGGCATTTTTGGCAGCCGCACACTCTTCTGTGGCGATCTCGGCTTCTGTGATGACCCTGTCATATGACTCTTTCGAGATGGTGCCGGGAGTATCGAGGCGGCGGGTGCGATCCGCACTTCTTTGGGCATGTTCGGCGTGCAGGCAGACGGCTTTCGCCTTGCTTTGCGCGGAGTCTGTCTGCGCTTTGAGATGCTCGATTTCCGCCATCAAGTCGGCACTGTCGATCGCAAGCAGCAGATCGCCCCGCTTGACCATGCTCCCTTCCGGATAGGGAAGCCGGACGATCTGACCACCGACAGAAAGGGAGAGCTTGGCACGGCGGCATGCTTTGATCGTGCCGGCACGGGTGTTGGAAACCGTCGCCTCGACCACCCCTTTTTCTACTTGATGCACCTTGACAGAGATAGCTTCCGGAGAACGGGTAAAAAACCATATCGCTACCGCTCCCATAGCTATCAGGATGGCAATATATGATTTTCTCATTTCTCTTTCTTCCCCTCTCGATATACTCCGATAATTATACCATGTATGCTGCGATCGCTCCAACCCCTTTTATGTATCCAAAACAGAATAATTCTGATAAAATTATTCAGGAGCATTATTGTGAAAAATAAATTTTTAAAGACAGGGGAGCATGGATACCATCCTCTGCATAAATTCAAAATCATCCTTTCGGGTTTACGCTTTGCGGTGCTGTATGATTTTAGTGTCATGTACAAAATTATCGTATCGGTTGCTATTCTCGTACCTGTCTTGATCTTTAATGCGTGGATCGATGCCTCCTTGATCATCCTCTCCACGGGAGTGATGCTCTCTGCGGAACTGTTCAATACCGCGATCGAAGCCATCTGTGATTTTATGGAGGGTCACTACAGCGAAAAGATTCGCATGATCAAAGATATCGCCGCCGCCGCCGTAGGAGTCACTATTTTTGTATGGCTGACGGTACTTTGTCTGGAGATTATCGAAGTATTCAGACCATTTTTGCATGCATA
>DZAQ01000227.1 GCA_022729615.1 Sulfurovum sp. | reverse complement strand
TATACTACAGCTATCACTTGATCCATTAATAGAAGGAGTCCGTATGACCCGTTTTAGCAAGATGCTCATTGGTACAATTGCCGTGCTTTCGTATCTCGGTGGCACAGAGCCGTGCAAGCTGCTCGATATCGGCGATATCAAAGGAGTGTTTCCAAGCGGCGATATCAAGATCACAATGAATGAGACCAAGCCTGCGAATCCGTTGGGAATCAAGCGGTGTTTCTGGGAAGCAAGCGAGAACGATATGAAGTTCGTACAGCTGAGCATCGCGGAGGAGAGCGAGGCAAAGGTTAAGACCGACTATCAGTTCGATAATAACAAACAGTATATCGAAAATGTACAGTATATCGCAGGGGTAGGGAAGAGCGCCTACTACGGCGGTAGCGGGCTCAAGATGGGAGCGGGGCTGCATGTGCTGCATGAGAGTGGCGTGTGGATCAATATCACGGTGGGGCTTGGGATAGGCAACAAGGATGAGAATAAGCATATCGAGACAGAGAAAGCTCTCGCGCTCAAGGTGATCGAGAATATGCAAAAGGGGCAGTGATCTGCCCGCACCTCGTCACCATTCATGGCGTAGAGTGAAGCTTTGCTTTATCTGTGCATGACTATATCGCGCGGCATCTTTGGGTACATCTTAAAAAGCGTTCTGTTGTAGAGCTTTTCATCGAAACACTCAGGCTCATCGGGATCAGCAGAGCAGGGAAGTTCCATTATCTGCCATTCGCCTCGTTTATAGTGCAACAGCGCTACGATATCTTCATAATTGCTTTTTCCATCCTTCGAGCGCGCCCTAGCCGTGATCCATGCCCAGCCATTCTCTACATTGAGGGTATGGACGGTCAGGACAATATCCATTTGTGACATGTCATAGATATCGTGATGGATCGCATCGAGTATTGCTTTTCGCTTCGGATCGGAGAAATCTTTGGTCAGGTCTTTTGAGCAAAGAGTTTGCGGGATCATCGCAAGAGCTGTGAGGGTGAGCAGGGCGAAGAGAGCGGGTTTCATTTGGGCTCCTTGAAAATATATTCGGATTTTAGCATAGGTTGCGGTGCAATCTGTGGAATCGGAGACTTTTGTCCCGAAAATATTTTTCGTGCATTTATTTCTTTGTTTTGTCTGGCACATCAGGAACAGACAGATTTGGCGAGGCATC
>DZAQ01000098.1 GCA_022729615.1 Sulfurovum sp. | reverse complement strand
CCGGAGAGATGTCGATCGTGGAGTGCGCTATGATGGTGAGTGTACGGTGCGGTTTTCGGATCAAAAGATGGGTGTTGGTATTGCCGAATTGATCTATAAACAGGCTCTCTTCAGAGCTCTCCGGATCTTTTTCCAAAGAGAATTCTATAAGTTTTTGCGCCTCATTTTCTCTGGGCTGCAGTCTGGCGATATTGTGGCTGAAAGTGACAATATCTTGGTAGTGATACTCTGTTTTATGGTATATTTGATAGGTCATGTTACTCATCGTTGTGGGTGAAATAGGTCTTGGAAAGCTCTCGGGAGCAATGACCGAAAAGGTCAAAAATTTCGGATAGAAGTTGGTCAAATTCGCCATAAATCACTTCATCTTTTGTCGTCTGCAAAAGGGTTGAAGGGTTGGTGAGTCTTAGAAGCGAGTATGCCTTGAAGAGAGGCTCTTCATAGGAGGAGAGCTGACTCTTTGACTTTGGCAGACTTTTGAGCGCTTCTAAAATTTCACTTGTGAGAGAAACAAGCGATTTTGGAAACTGTGTATTGAAGATGAGGAATTCGATCACATTTTTTTGCCTCAGCGCACTTTTGTACTGCGCTCGGTAGCTGTTGTAGCTCTCATAAGAGTTGAGCATCGTCTCGAGGAGATCTGAGCCGACCGACTTTTCCAATTTCAAACTGAGAAGCGATCTGGATTTGGATATGAGAAGCAAAGCTGACTCGATCTTGTAGCCGATTTGGAGCAAAATCAACCCCTGTTCTTTGGACATACTCTCCTCTATCAGCTCTTTGTAAGCCATCAAATGGGTGAGAAGCCCATTGAATCCATCTATTATGAAGACGGTAGAGCGTTTATCAAATCTCTTCGAGCGGAGCCGCCACTCTTTGTGCATTTTGTCAAAAAGTCTCCATGATTCTATCTCAAGGAGGCTCTTGACATTGATATGCGAATTTGCCAAAAGAGAGATCGTGTAGGAGAGAGATCCCGTCCTGTGCGTATCCTTGATGATGGATATGATCTCGCCAAGGGCATCAAATGGTTTCTCTTTGTCGTCATGCAAAAATCCCGGATATGTCATCGTAAGATGCGTAAGCGACTTCTCTACTATGGATTGGAATACCTCCGAATTTCCCTCTTTGGACCAGTAGGGATTGTTTCTTTTTTTGAGTATGTAGCGAATGAGTCTTGCTGTCATCATTGTTCTGGCAATGTATCTCCCAAGCCAATAGAGATTTTCTGCCATTTGAGTCGGTACATTTTTTATAGAAGTATCCGTACATGGGATATATTTGAGGATATTTGACGCCTGCCCCAAATCCGGTTCTCCGAGTATCCACAGATCCTTGCTTGTGCCGCCCTCTTGTGATGAGACCAAGAAGGTATCTTTGGCGGCGGAGACCCTCACAAGCCCGCCGTTCATGACGATATAGTCATCCTTTTTTCTGAGAGAAAAACCTCGAATGACCGCATTTCTCGGTTCAATATGGTGATTGGCGTAGTGGGGTGTGGTCGAAAAACTTATCTCCTCCTGGGCGATATATTCGTATGGATTTGACAAAAGTTTTTCTTTGAGGTTTTCAAGCTCTAACGGGGAGAGGTTTTTGCCAAAATAAATATTTGATGATGAGTCTTGATCGATCTTTTTGATGATGAGTTGATCGAGATTTTCGAGAACGAAATCAAGCTCTTTGGGCTGCCCGCACCACCAGGTCGCTATCTGCGAAAGGAGCAGCTCTTCATTGAGAAAATATCTGCATATACTCTCCATAAAAGGATTGAGCCCGATATTTTCAAGTGCGCCGCTGCCGATCGGGTTGATCATACAAAGATCGCCTTGACGCATAGTCTCTACAAGACCGGCGACACCGAGCCTTGAATCGTTTCTGAGCTCCAGCGGATCACAAAAACGGTCATCGACTCTGCGCAGAAGTGTCGTGATCTTTTTGAGTCCTCCCAGACTTTTGAGCCAAAGGGCGCCGTTTTTGCACAGCAAGTCGCCGCCTGTGACGAGGTGTATCTCCAAAAAAGAGCTGAGCAGCGCATGTTCAAAATAGGTTTCATTGTGCGATCCGGGTGTCAAGAGCGCTGTTGCGCCGCTTTGGGAATGGGTAAGTTCTGCTATAAGATTTTTGAACTCCTCGATAAAATCCGCTATTTTTTTGGTGGCGATACCCGGATAGAGTTCCCCGGCGATCGCGTTGATCGTGAGTCTATTTTCGATAGCATATCCTAGTCCAGACGGCGCTTGAGTTCTATCGCTTATGATCCACATTTTTCCGTCAGGACCTCGTGCCATATCGGCTGCATAAAAATAGAGTTGAAAGTTCTCCTTCAAGCCCATATCATTCATCTCGGTAATGAAACCTTGATGCGCATAAAGGACTTCAGCAGGGACGATATTCTCTTTGAGGAGATTTTGCGCGCCATAGAGATCTTTGAGTATCAAATTCATGAGTTTTGCCCGCTGTTTCAAGCCATTTTTGACCTCTTCCCACTCCTCTTGGGTGATGACAAAAGGGATCGGATCAAGACTCCACCGTCGTCCTTCGATCTTCTCGGGTGTTTCGTAGATATTGTAAGTGACTCCGTTGTCTTCGAGATGCCAATTGATCTGTGACTGTTTGGCTTCTATTTCGTCATAACCGGCTTTTTTGAGATATGCGGCGATAGCGCGCCAATGGGGACGGATATGTTTGTTGGCATCAAAAACCTCATCAAAAGATGATTCGGAGGTGTACTCTTCGATAGTGATCATCTATCCCCTTGTCCATTTCCTGCGCATATCAAGCGTATGCGGATATTCGATGCTTTGAGTTATCTCCTGATAGAAGACCTTTTCGGGTGGAGTGGCGGGCGCTGTGACTACGGCTCTTGCAGCTCCGTTGATGATGAGTGACTGCTCCACGATATGGGCAGGGAGCGCCTCTTGGGTGCCTTGTGTGTGATTGAAATCCCAAAAACGATTGATGCGTCTGGATTCGGCTTCATAGCTATTGACGGGGAATGTATCATAGCTTCTTCCGCCCGGATGCGAAACATAGTAGGTCATCCCTCCGATCGATCTGCTATTCCAAGTATCAACGATATCAAAGACAAGCGGCGTATCTACGCCAATAGTCGGATGCAGTGCCGACCATGGCTCCCACGCTTTGTATCGAATACCGGCGACAAATTCGCCCTCTATGCCCGTAGGACTGAGTGCAATTACCACGGAGTTGCAGGTAAGTTTGTAGCGTTCGGGGGTGAAGTTGCTCACTTTGATCTGCACGCGTTCGAGCGACGAATCCACATACCGTGAAGTTCCCTGTGATCCGCTCTCTTCACCGAGCACATGCCAGGGCTCGATCGCGGCTCTGAGTTCGAGATGGATATTCTCTACCGTACACAATCCATAGAGCGGAAATCGAAACTCAAAAAACGGATCAAACCAATCGAGTTCAAAAGGATACCCTTCACTATTGAGAAACAAGACGATATCGCGCAGATCCTCTTTGACATAATGCTCCAGCAAGAATTTGTCATGCAGCTGCGTTCCCCAGCGGACAAGTTTGTGACGATACGGTTTTCGCCAAAAGAGCGAAACAAGCGTACGCACCAGAAGCATCTGCAAAAGCGCCATTCTCGGATGCGGCGGCATATCAAAGGCGCGCAACTCCAAGATACCGAGCCTCCCTGAGCTTGAATCAGGCGAATAGAGCTTATCGATACAAAACTCCGAACGGTGCGTGTTGCCGGTGATGTCGGTCAGCATATGGCGAAAGAGACGGTCGGTGAGCCAAAACGGCACTTCACTGTTTTGCGGTATTTGCGAAAACGCGATCTCAAGTTCATAGAGATTTTCCAGCCTTCCCTCATCCACGCGGGGCGCTTGGGAGGTAGGACCTATGAAGGCGCCCGAGAAGAGGTAGGAGAGACCCGGGTGGTGCTGCCAAAAGGTAATGAGGCTGCGCAGAAGTTCCGGTCTGCGCAAAAGCGGGCTGTCTGATGGCTTCAGTGCGCCTATAGTGACATGGTTGCCCCCGCCGGTACCTGTATGTTTGCCGTCTGTCATGAATTTTTCGGTACCAAGTCGTGAATGTCTCGCATCGTCATAGAGCGCGAAGAGGTTATCGCTGAGCATTTTCCAAGAGGTTGCGGGCTGGATGTTAACCTCGATGACACCCGGATCAGGCGTGACCTTGATGAGATCCAGCCGGAGATCATGCGCCGGTTCATACCCCTCAAGTACGACTTTTATATCAAGCTCGCTTGCAACTGCCTCGATAGAAGCTATCATATCCAAAAAGGCTTCGGTGTGGTTGAGCGGCGGCAGGAAGAGATAGAGTTTGCCCTCGCGAACCTCTGCGCAAAGAGCTGTTTTGACGAAAGCGCTGTAGCGATTTTGCTCTGTTGTTGTGGCATTGGCGCAGATGCATCGAAGTTTGGCTGCCTCGAGATATTCACCCAGATCGGGAGCAGCGGCGAAAAGATCAGGCTCTGCGTTTTGAGCAAGCTCTGTGCGCGGTTTTTCGATGAGTGATTCTAGGGGGAGTCTGAGTCCGAGCGGAGAGTTCCCGGCAGACAAGAAGAGGTGTTCGCGTCTCAATTCCCACCTAGAAGTGATCCATCGCGTCTGTCCAAAACCGATAGGCAAGACAAATCCGACAGGATCGTTGAGCCCTTGAGTAAGTACTTTGGCGATCGTTTGCCGTTCAAGCGGGTCTTTGAGATCGTATTGCATCGGATCGATATCAACCGGAAACATAGACTCTTTGATAATATAGTAAAGCGGGTCTTCATAGGCATCCACGATATTTTGGTCACTCACCCCCAGCGTCAATGCGACTCTTTGCAAAAA
>DZAQ01000097.1 GCA_022729615.1 Sulfurovum sp. | reverse complement strand
CCTCCAAAAGTCAGATCAATATCCCGCTTGGCAGCTTTTTTGTCATGACTTTTGCGTGGGCAGGTTCCCAGCGCCCAAAGTCCGACGGGGATAGTTTTGGTGACTTTGGTATCGCGCACATATCCATTGATGAGGATACCTGCCCAGCCGTTGTCTCTGGCAAATTTCATGAGATTTTCTCCGACTACGGCGTAGTAGGCGCCATCCACATCGACTACAGCGATGCGTCCAAGACCCGGTTCTTTGAGCATCGTTATGAGATCTGAATTCTCTTCATCCAGCTTGATCGTCGCAATGGTTCCTTGGCACACTTCAGCCCCTCCATAGGAGTGATAACGGTTGGCAAGCACTTGCACTTTGTCGCGATGTTCGTCACAGATGTCGGCGGTAAAAAATTCCATTTTTCTTCTCTCGTATTGGTTATTTGTCAACGATTATACTAAAAAAATCTATAATCTGATAAAATAGTGAAAATAATTAATAAAGCAGAGTGATGAAAGTAGTAATAGGTGTAGTGGGGAACGATGTCCATGTCGTTGCCAACAGGCTGATCGATATTTCGCTTGAAGAGCGGGGTTTTGAAGTCTTCAATCTCGGAGTCAATACCTACCTTGAAGAGTTTATGGACGCGGTGATAGAGACGGACGCGGATGTTTTGCTGATCTCATCACTCAATGGTGAAGCAGAGGGGTGGTGCCGTGATCTTCGGATACTCAAGAGTCAGTATGATTTCAAAAATGTCACTTTTATGATCGGGGGAAATCTCGGTGTGGGAGAGATGGATCCCCAGCTTCTGGTGCCTAAATTTGAGGCGTATGGGTTTGATCTGGTTTTTCATCAGATCGACCTCAATGTGGGGTTGGATCGCCTCGAAGCCTTTTTGGAGGCGAGAGCATGAGCCTGCTCCAAAGAGAACGCGATATTATCGTCAGAAATGAATATGTTGATCGATTTGATTTTGATGAGATCGAAGAGTTTATCCGTGGCGCGAGCAAAGATCTTTTCATCTCCCGCACATTCAAAACAGCTGACAAAATGCTGGTGCAGCCGCGCGGCGGTTTTCCGACCTATGAGAAGGTTTTCGCGCTCTACAAGGATTTCAAAGAGGCAGGGGTCGATGTCCTGCCGCTGACGATCGATTCCAATACCAGACTCAACGACTACGCCACTGCCAAAAAAATGCTGGCGCTCTCTGAAGAAAATGATGTTGACATGCTCAACGGCTATCCTTTGATCACACATGGGTACCGGACAACACGCAAGATGATCACCCATTTCAATACACCGGTCAGCCTTCGCCACGGGACACCCGATGCCCGCTTGCTCATCGAAACGGCTTTGGCTTCGGGCATCTTCGAGATAGAAGGGGGACCGATCACCTACCTGCTTCCCTATTCCAAAAATTTCCCGATGGACAAAGCCTTTTTGTACTGGAAATATGTCGAGCGGGTCTGCGCGAAGTATTCCAAGCTCAACGAACCGATCAACCGCGAATCCTTCGGTCCGCTCAGCGCGACGCTTCAGCCGCCCGCTATCGTCATCGTCATCCAGATCCTCGAAATGCTCCTCTCTCTGGAGGAGGGTGTCAAATCCTTCTCGGTGAGCTTTTCGCAGTCGGGCTCCATGATACAAGATATCGTCACCTCCAATGTCATCAAAAAACTCTCTCGCAAGTATGCAGATAGGTTCGGACACACGGACGCGATGATTCATCTGGTCTATCACCAATGGATGGGGGCATTTCCCTACAACAAAGAGTACTCCGACTCGCTCATCACCACTTCGACCGTGATCGCCGCGATGGTGGGTGCGGACAAGATCATCACCAAAACCCGCAATGAAGCCTTCGGTATCCCGACCAAAGAAGCCAACGCTATGGCTGTCGCCTGCGTACAATATACGCTAGGTATGCTGGGGGGCATCCCAAAAGTCGAAGACAAAGAGGAGGAGGAAAATCTCACCAATGAGGTCGATGAGATCCTCGAAGCGGTCTTCAATGAAGAGGCGGATACACTCTGGAGGCAGGTTTTCAATGCGATCAAAAAAGGGTATATCGAAATTCCGTTTTCGCCGCATATCATCAATGCCAACGAAGTGATCACCATCCGCGATCCCCAAAGCAATATCCGAATCCTCAAAAAAGGCAAACTTCCGATTTCGGACAAAAGCTTCGCATTTGAACGCTCAAAAATCAAGCTTGCGCAAGGAGAACGCGTGGTAGATAAGATCATTCAAGATATCGGGATAATGCTATGAGCAGGCTTTTCATCGATGTAGGAAGCACCTATTTCAAAGTCTCTCAAAACGATAGTATCGGGCAGTATTTCAGAGATTTCAACAAAAATATCTTCGATGATCTGAGCGGTCGATGCGGTGATATCCTCAGCCAATATACTAAAGAGGATGTTTATATTTGCAGCTCAGCCAACGGGGGCTTGAGTACGCTCATCATAGGCTTGACAAACTCTTATAGCCTCAAATACGCGATCAATATCGCTTTCAATTCGGGTATCAATATCATCGATACAGTGCTGTATCCCAAAATACAAAGAGAGACTCCGCCTTTGGAGATGATCGATGTGGTGATCATCGTCGGCGGGATAGATGGTGTGGAGCGGGTCTTTGATGAACGGTTGCTAAGATACCTCGAAGCGGCGCATTATCAAAATATTGTTTATGTGGGCAGCAGCAGCGATCGAGCCTTTTTGGAGCAAAATATCGAAAATATTGTGATATTAGAAAATATAATTTCACCAAAACTCAAGATCCAAGAAGAGGCGCTCAAAACCTATCTCACCGATCTCTATCAAGCCGATATTGTCGGGAAAGAGGATATCAAGCAGCTCTATGCCATTACAGCCAACCAAATCTTCTCTACCCCCTATATCGTCAACCGTGCGCTGCCGCAGGTGAGTAATATTTTGGATGTTGCCGATCCTTTCATCGTCATCGATATCGGCGGCGCTACGACTGACATCCACTACAGTCGAGACCTTGTCGAGGATAATATCGTCTCCCAAAGCGGCTATGACCGTCTGGTCTTCAAAAAACTGGGTGTCTATAAGTCGCGTGAAAGTCTCGTCCATACCGCCAAGAGCAATGAATTTGTTTTTGAACTGCTTGAGCATCTGAATGTCACAGAAAATATCCTCGAAGAGCAGAGTGAAAAGGCGACACGCATCCTCATGCAGCTCTCGATCTTTTTGGTGCTCTACAAAGTCTCCAAACACCATGCCGCCTATATTGAGCTCAACCTCGAAACGCTCAACAGTATCGTTTTGACAGGCGGGATCACCAAAGTATTGAGCGATGAAGAGGCGGAGGAGATCATCCTCTTTTTTTACAAAAAAATCCTCCGCTTTCATAGAGCGCCGACGATCATTCTCGATCGCGCGTATGAGATCTGGACCTATGGTATCAAGGAGTAATTATGTCAGTCAATAGTATTCGAAATTTATTGGAAAATGCCGCTTCAAGCGAGCCGGATAAAATCGCGCTGATCTTGGATGGGGAAACACTCACCTATGGTGAGCTGATCCAAAAAGTCGATCGTATCGCACATTACCTGATGACGAGTGGATTGAAAAAAGGGAGCAGGGTAGGGATCTATTCCCGCAAACGCATCGAGAGTGTCGTTGCGATCCTCGCCGTGCTTTCTACGGAGTATGTATTCGTACCTATCACCAGGCTGCTCAAACCCGAACAGGTCAGACACATCATCCAAGACAGCGGCATAAGCTGCCTGATCACGGACAAAGAGAAGATAGAGACGATCAAAGCGATCGATTTTAGAGGCAAGCTTATCTCCTATGAGACGACCCCGCTCAGTGATCTCTCCTTTGAAGAGATTTGCAAATGCTACACCGCAAGGATCGAATGCGACATCAAAGGGCACGACAATGCGGCTATCACCTATAGTTTCGGTTCGACCGGAAACCCCAAAGGGATCGTGATCGATCATCGCGCCCTGATCGACGGAGCACGAATTGTCTCGAAATATTTGGATATCCAAAAAACAGATGTGATCTCGGGCATTTTGTCATTCAACCTCGATTATGGGCTCAACCAGCTCTTTGTCTCGCTCTACAAGAAGGCGACTCTCGCGATCCACCGCTTCGTTCTTCCGGCAGACTTTTTTGCCCATTTGATCAATGACAAAGTTACCGTGCTTCCCCTCATGCCGATCCATATCACGCAAATGTTTGATGAAGACCCACGCCGTATTCCGCTGCCGGAGCACTTCAAAAATCTCAGAGTGATCACTTCATCCGGAGGCAACATCACCCCCTTGATGATCAAGAAGATCACGACACATTTTCCGGACGCGAAATTCTATTCTATGCACGGTTTGACAGAGGCATTCCGTTCTGCCTATCTCGATCCCTCCCAGATCCATATCCGCCCCAACTCTATCGGGAAAGCGATCCCGGATGTCGAGCTTTTTATCATCAACGAAGCAGGGGAGGCGTGCAAACCTAGAGAGGTCGGCGAGCTGATCCATCGCGGCGCATGTATCTACAAAGGCTACTGGAATGCCCCCAAGCAGACGGCACAGCGCTTCAAAAGTATCCATATTCTCGACAAAGTGATCCGACCGGAAGGAGAGTTGACCGATGAGATCGTTATCGCAAGCGGTGATTATGTTTATGCCGATGAGGAGGGGTATATCTACTTTGTTTCGCGCAAAGATGATATGATCAAAACCCAAGGGTACCGTGTCAGCCCTCATGAGATCGAGAGTGTCGTCTATGCCCACATACCCACGATCACCGATTGTGCCGTATTTTCCATCCCCAACGAAGAGATCGAAGAGGAGATCGTGCTTATCTACAGCGCCAAAGCCGAACTCACTCACAAAGAGATCCT
>DZAQ01000096.1 GCA_022729615.1 Sulfurovum sp. | reverse complement strand
GCAACAATGATCGCTCAAGAGATATCCAAGGGATGTACGCTCCAGTAAAGTATATGGGGTTTCAAATCCCATATCCATACACAATAATCCAAAAAGTATCCATTTTGAGTCTCTTCATAGCTTCTTTCTTCAAAATATCGCCGATTCTAAAAGTCTCAAAGAACAATTTACTTTAATTTATAATTATTATAACAAATGCTTGACATATGAACATATGTTCGTTATAATTACTCTGCACTTTAACTATTTGCTCAAATTAGGAGAGGGGTTGCATGCAGCAGTCAGGCCGAAAAAAAATTGTACGAAATATCGAAAAAGATCATACACATGTCTGCTTCAAGCCATGCGGAGTCCAAGGAAGAGGTCTGGAAAAAATGGTTCTTGACGAAGACGAAATGGAAGCAGTGAGACTCAGCGACTTCGAGGGATTGTACCAGCAGGAGTGTGCTGATCGCATGGAGATCTCCCGCACAACCTTCTCAAGACTTATAGCGAATGCGCACAGAAAAATATCCGATGCGCTGCTGCATGGCAAAGCCATCGTCATCACAACACAAAACAAAAAGGAATCACATGAAAATCGCAATACCTGTCAAAACAGATAAAGAAAATCCTGCACTAGCGCCGCTATTTGGCAAAGCCAAATGGTTTGCTTTTGTCGAAGAGGGCAAAATTATTATAGAGAAAAATCCCATCCAAGAGGGACGCGCCGTCATAGCGTGGTTTATTGAAAACAATATTGATACGATCATCATGCAGGAGATAGGAAGTGGTCCTTATGATGCGATAAAATCCCATGGGGGTATCACGATCTATCATGCCGGATTTGATCGCATTACACTAAGCGAAGCACTTGAAAAATTTAACAATAACGAATTTGCGCCGATGGATGATGCGGCGATGACAACTATTTTGGCACACCACGAAGGCAAACATTCACACGCGGACCATCATCACTCACACGCTCATCACGGCCATCATCATTGATCTTATAAAGGAGAAAAAAAATATGAGACTTATTTTCCCAACAGATGAAAATATGGGCTACTTATCAAAAAGAGGCGCACACTTTGGCAAAGCGAAGTTTTATACGATTGTCACTATCAATGGTGATGATATCATCGATGTAGAAGGTATCGCCAATCTTGGACACGGTGCCGGCGGATGCGGAAATGCCGTTATGAATATCATGGAATTAAATCCTGATGCACTTATCGTCGGCGGTATCGGCGGATCGCCCGCTCAGGGATTTGCAAAAGCGGGACTTGATCTCTATTTTGACCGCGACTCTACAACGGTCAAAGAGAGTGTGGCAGCATTTATGCAGGGTTCTTTGGAAAAAATCGGCAGCGGCACCTGCTCGGCACACTGATATATTTTTTGGAAAATATCAGAGCTCTTCATCCTCTATGTAGGGGAGTTCAAGCGTTTGGATATGCCCTATAGCATTGCCTGCGATACCTTGAAGCGAACCGTACATCTCGGTTGTATTGACTAGCACGCCGTCGATGAGCTTTTGCCTTCGTTTCCAGCTTGCCATAAGTGATCTTCGTTCTTTATCGAGCTCTTCTTGCATCGTCGTAAATCCGGCGACGATTGAATTGAGCTGCATGGCAAATTCATTCCCCGTAAGATAGTTATAGAGCAGCGCCATCTTGTCGCCTTTGTTCTCCTCCTTGGAGATGGCTCTATGGGTAGTGATGAGCGATTGGCGGATGAGCGCGGCGGAGCCTTTGAACTCTTCGAGCGTACAGACCCAAATATCATCTACCCACCCCATTCGTTCTAGTCCGGACGGATAGACTGCCGTGACCAACACCCCGATATCTGCTTTGGCTGCCAACATATCCGATTTGAGCTTGGCGATCCACCCATCACTCCATGCTTTGGTGTTTTTGGACTCATAACAGATGATACCGCAGTTTTGAAGCTCTCTTGTATGTACCGTCTGGATGCAGTCGGCGCCGAACGCCCCTTTTTTGACTTCACAGATCATATCAAACGGGAAATTTACACCAAGCCACTCCTCGATAGCAAGCTCCTGCACCTCTCCTTGAATCTGCATACTCCCCTGCTCTGCCTTGCGCTTCATCTCATCTATGAGCCGCTTTTGATCTTCTAGCTGCTTATCCTTTTCGAGCATCTTGAGCTTGACTGACTCATCATGTTCTCTTAGTTTTTGCGCTACAAAATCATCATTATATTTTTTAATATTTTCTCGCTCTACAACTAATTTCTCATTGAGCTCTTGCTCTTTTTTGGCTGTGATGGATATCTCCAAGTTTGCTTTTTCTCGTTCCATCGTCGAGAGTTTGATTTCAAGGGCATTTTTCTCCTGAAGCTCGATCTGTTTTTTGGAGAGCTCTTCTTGCAAAAGCCGCAATGCCTCAGTGTGCTCCAATCTTGCTTTTTGTGCCTCTTCGGCTCTAAGCCGTTCTCGTTCAACCTTCATAGCCGTGTCAATTCCGGATTTTATGGATTGCGCTTGTCGCTCTTCTTGGAGCTTGAGCTGCTCTTCTCTGGCATTGAGTGAAGCTAGGTGCGTACTATATTCAACTCTCTTTGCCTCCAACTCTTTGGCGAATTGCTTTTTTTGTGCCTCTTGTTCTACTTTGAACCTCGCCTCCATCTGATGATAAAGGACATCATTGACATTGATCTCGCCTCCACAATGCGGACATTGGATGGTTGTATGGTCTGTTGACACTCTTGGCTCCTTAGAATTTGTATCTAGCCGCATTATATATCTTTTGAGATGGTATCAATACAATATAATGCAAAATGCAATATTTTTCTTCAGGCTATTGACGCTTGGTTATACTGCCAGATAAAAGGAGTTTGAATGCCGGTGGACATGAAGTTGGTTGCTCTTGGGCTTGCAATCGCCCTTTTTCTTACACTAACGCTTCTTCTTGTGCTGCTCTATAAATCCAAACTAGAATACCAACACCAACTCAAAGAGTTCAACACTGAGACTGCGTCACTAAAGGAGCGGCTCAATACCCTCAATAATGATTATGTTGAGCTTGAGTATCGAGAGCAGAAGAGTCAACGAGAATATAACTCCCGCAAGGCATCCTGGGAGCAGACCAAGCTTGAACTCAGCTCAAAACTTAGCGGCGCACAAGCAAAACTTTCAGAACAATCAAAGGAGATACACACCCTTGACGAGAGAGTCGCATCCAAAGAGATGCGTCTTGAAGCGCTTCAAGCAGAGCTCACCGTAAACTTTGCCCGCATCAAAGAGTTGGAAACTTTATTGGAAAATGAACGGACTTCTTCGTCGCAGAAGCTCGAATTGCTCGAACAAAACAAGATACAAATGAAACTAGAATTCCAAGAGTTGGCAGAATCGATACTCAAAAGCAATTCAGAGCGCTTCACGCACCAAAATTCAGAAAGTCTCACCCAGATGATCCTGCCTATTAAAGAGCAATTTGACGCCTTCAAAAAACAGATTCACGATGTCTATCTCGATGAAACCAAAGAGCGCTCTATGCTCCAAGCACAGATCAATCATATCAAAGAGATCAACCAGCAGATGAGCAAAGAGGCGAGAGACCTCACCAATGCCCTCAAGGGTGAGAGCAAAACTCAAGGCGTCTGGGGAGAAATGATCCTTGAGAGGGTTTTGGAAAACTCAGGTCTCAAAGAGGGAGAGTCTTTCAGGCGAGAGGTGAGTCTGGAACACGAAAAAGACAACAATCGCTACCGTCCAGATGTTATCGTCTATCTCCCTGACAGACGAGAGATCATCATCGATGCCAAAACCTCTCTTCGTGCATACGAGGCATATATCTCCACCTCGGAAGATACACAAAAAGAGCAATTTGCCGACCACCATCTCGCATCTATGCGAAAACATATCAAAAGCCTCAGCGACAAAGAGTACACAGGATTGAACGGGGTAACAACGCTTGATTTTATCTTCATGTTCGTTCCTGTTGAGAGTGCACTGATGATGGCAATGGAGCGCGATAGCGGACTTTTTGATTTTGCATTCAAGAAAAACATCATTTTAGTAGGACCTTCGACCCTCATGGTAGCTCTAAGGGCTGTTGAAAATAGCTGGAAACAAGAGTACCAGCAGCGAAATGCGATGGAAATCGCCAAAAGAGCCGGTCTCATCTATGATAAATTTGTGGGATTTATGGAGGGGATGGAGAGGCTTGGAAAGCAGATCAACGGGGCACAGAAAATCTTTGACGAGACCCACAATAGGCTTCATCTTGGCAGTGGCAGCCTGACAAACCAGTTCGAAAAACTCAAAAAACTTGGTGCCGCATCAAGCAAATCACTCCCGCAGCATATGCTAGAAAATCCAAATGATTAAAAAAGATAACAATTTTGCTATCAATACAGCAATACATAATAAAAGTAGGATATAATAGCCTTGATGAAAGATGAGATGTGTATTCATCTTAGTGTGACCGTAAGTGTTCTGCTAGATATACCGAAAAGCTCTCGATTTTGACTCCACTTCGTAACTGAAGTGTATTTCCCTACAAAAAAGGTATTCTACAATGGCAGAATTGCTCAACGGAACCGTAAAATGGTTCAATGACGAAAAAGGTTATGGATTTATCCAGCAAGAAAATGGTGGTGCTGATGTTTTTGTTCACTTCAGACAAGTAAATAGTGCCGGTCACGGGCGTGTCTCTTTGGCCGAAGGTCAAAAAGTAACATTTGAAGTCGGACAGGGTCAAAAAGGTCCTCAAGCTGAGAATGTAACACCACTTTAATATGTGGTATGGGCAGAAGTGATTCTGCCTGACAAAAACCGACTTCTTTATTCCTCCAATTAATCAAAAGTACAATTCCCCCTATTCATTAGTCTGTGTTTATCACTTGTATGCTAATATTTGAACTCAATAAGAAAATCCAAAGGATACCGA
>DZAQ01000015.1 GCA_022729615.1 Sulfurovum sp. | reverse complement strand
GAAAAAAAGCTTTTTGGGTCATCAACATGCTCGAGAGTATGGGAGCAGAGCACGCAGTCAAATGTTTTATTGGCAAACGGGAGGTTGTAGATATCGTCAATGAGGGTGAAGTTTGGGAGTTCCATGTGTTGGACGATATCGGCATTGACCCCGCCGCCGTCGGTTTTCCCGCAACAGATATTGAGTCCCCATTTTTGAGAATGAAGCACTCTGTTTTTTTTGAAATAATAGCTAAAGAGATGAGCTACAACAGCATATATTAGAAAGACCACGATACCTGTAAACATATATTTCCTTGACTTGTATGTTGTGTAAAATATTTCGATCGTATTGTAGTGTGATAGTACTTATGTGCTGACAAAAAAATCGAGATGATAACAAAATGGTATCATTTGTAAAATGTCAATCAAAGTTACAGGTGGTGAAATTCGTGAGTTGAATCGGTGAAATCATTTCTCCACTCTAAGCAAAAAAAAGTTATAATCACTCCAAATAGTATCTAATGAGAGTGAGGATAATAGATGGAAGGTGTATTTACCTATATCGGTTCGATAGTGGGGCATGGCAGTTGGTTGGTGGTCGGTCACTTGATTTTGGTTGCGGCTATTATTGTTTTTCTAGCCAAAAAAGCGACGGCAAATATGCGTGTCGTACCCGGCGGTACGCAAAATGTGATGGAAGCCTATCTTGGCGGCGTTATCTCGATGGGAAGTGATGTCATCGGCGAAGAGTTGGCACGCAAGTATCTTCCGCTCGTTGCTACGATCGGTCTTTTTGTTTTGGTCTCTAACCTTATCGGTATTATCCCCGGTTTTGAGTCACCGACATCTAATATCAATGTAACGCTTCCATTGGCGCTGCTTGTGTTTTTCTATTACAACTACCAAGGTATCAAAAAGCAGGGAGTAGGACACTATTTCGCGCACTTTGCCGGACCTGTCAAGATTTTGGCGCCTTTGATGTTCCCGATCGAGATAGTCTCTCATATCTCCAGGATCATCTCACTCTCTTTCCGACTTTTTGGAAATATCAAAGGGGACGATCTCTTCTTGTGGGTTCTCTTGATGCTTGTGCCTTGGATCGCTCCGCTTCCGGGATATTTGCTGCTTACATTCTCTGCATTGCTGCAAACTTTTGTTTTTATGATCTTGACCTATGTCTATCTTGCCGGTGCGGTTGCAGTGGATGAAGGACATGACGGCGCTCACGAATAGCCAGCGTTGGCGGATTGTGTTAGAGTGATATGAGGCTGAAGGGATCTTTTTTTGCCACTCTTGTCAATATGCTTTTGGGCGTTGCGTGGGCTTTGACGCTCATCGGCGCATTCTATCTTTTCTCCACTTTCTTCATCGGCGGTCTTTTGGGCGGTTTGATAATGGCTTTTTGGGGAGCGCTTCCTGGACTCTTTTTGGTAGTAATGCTTGAGTATATCCTTATCGGCATCGAGCGGCTTGATGAGCTCAAAAAACAGACACTCCTCCTAGAGCAAATAGTCTCCAAAAACTCTGCCGCAACTCATGAAGACGAGATTGTACAGAAAATAGTTCCATAATCTTTTATGATACGGTATGCTATCACCGATCGGACCAACCTCTCCTTTGTGTCACTCGAAAATGACCTAGCCAGGATCGCCAAACAAGCGGATATGATCCTTTATAGGGATAAAGCAAATCCATCGTATGCGCAATTTGCTGAACTCTTCGTAAAAGAGGCGAGAAAGCACTCTTCTTGGAAAATACTTCTCCATGGCGAGATCGAATTGGCGAAAAATTTGAAAGCGGATGGGGTGCATCTGACAAGTTTGCAATTAGATATGATCCCCAAAGCCAAAGAGTTCGGACTCTTGACGGTAGCGAGCTGCCATACGCAGGCTGAAGCACGGAGAGCTGAAGCATTGGGGGCGGATATGATCACATATAGTCCGATATTTGAGTCGCCCGGCAAAGGGAAGCCTCTTGGTTTAGGCGCTCTTGAAGAGTTGCACGGTATAATATCTCTACCAATCATCGCGCTGGGGGGTATATTGACGCAAATGCAGATCGATGCATGCCAAGAGGCAGGCGCATCGGGGTTTGCTTCGATCAGATTTTTTCAATAAAGGTTTTTCGATGTTTGAAACAGTTATCGGCTTGGAAGTGCATGTGCAGCTCAATACAAGAACAAAACTCTTTTGTTCTTGTCCTACCAGCTTCGCCGCGCGGCAAAACAGCAACACATGTCCAACCTGTCTGGCTTTGCCGGGTGCGCTGCCGGTACTCAATGTGGAAGCGGTCAAAAAAGCGATGCTCTTTGGGAATGCGGTCGATGCGGTCGTCAACCAACGCTCGATCTTCAATAGAAAAAGCTATTTTTATCCTGATAGCCCGATGGCATATCAGATCTCTCAATTTGATATTCCTATCGTAGGCGAGGGCAGTTTGCAGATCGATTTTGAAGATGGAGCAACCAAGCACATCGGCATTACAAGGGCGCATCTCGAGGCAGATGCCGGCAAAAATATCCATGACGGTGCATTTTCCAAAGTAGATCTCAATCGTGCCGGAACGCCGCTCTTGGAGATCGTCTCTGAGCCTGATATGAGAAACTCAGAAGAGGCGGTGCTCTATCTCAAAAAGCTTCACTCCATCGTCCGCTATCTCGATATCTCCGATGCCAATATGCAGGAGGGATCATTTCGCTGTGATGTGAATGTCTCGATACGCCCCAAAGGGAGTGAGACTTTCGGAACACGAGTCGAGATCAAAAATATCAACTCCTTCCGATTTGTCAAAGCAGCGATCGAATATGAGGTGCAGCGCCAGAGGGAGGCTTATGAGGATGGAGTCTATGAACGCGAGGTCTATCAGGAGACGAGACTCTGGGATGTGGCAAGGGGGGTTACGAAATCGATGCGCGGCAAAGAGGATAGCGCAGACTATCGCTATTTTCCAGATCCGGATCTCAGACCAACCATAGTCACTGATGCGATGATGGAGGAGGCAAGGCATATTCCGGAACTCCCGGATGAAAAGGTCAAGCGATATAGCGAGGAGCTGGGTATCAAGCGCGATGATGCCTTGGTGATCTGTGCGGATAAGGAGATGGCATACTATTTTGAGTCGATGATCGCAAATGGCGCTCAGCCAAAAAGTGCTGTTACTTGGCTCACTTCAGAGCTGTTGGGCAGGCTCAATAAGGCGGGCTTGGAGATAACAAGCTCTCCCGTGGATGCCATAACGCTCGGTACGCTGATCTCAAAAATCGAAAATGATACAGTTTCGGGAAAAGGGGCGAAGGATATCCTTGATTTTATGATGGAGCATGAAGATCGTGATATCGATGCTATCATCGAAAAATTGGGGCTGGCGCAGGTGAGCGATGATGGAGCGCTTTTGAAAATCATCGATGAGATTTTGGCAAACAACCAAGAGAAAGTAGCGGAGTATCGAAGCGGCAAAGAGAAGCTTTTTGGCTTTTTTGTAGGGCAGACGATGAAGATGAGCGGCGGGAGTGCAAATCCGGGGAAAGTCAATTCGCTTCTCAAAGAGCGGCTTGGTTAACAAATCCCTATGGTGTGGTTTAATCGGCTTTTTTTAGGGGTTGCAAAGAGTCTTAATCATTCAAAATACTATAAAGATATCAAAAAATATTTTGATGATATCCTCAATGATACAGAAAATCCCACTAAAAAATATATAGATCTGCTGATGATATTTTTCATCATCAGCTCGGTCGTGATACTTGTCTATGGGGTGGAGAATCAAGTACCGAAATGGCTTGACTTTTATGATTTATATTTCGTTTCAGTTGTTTTTTTAGTCGAATATCTATTACGATTGTGGGTGCATACCGATCTGTTTCGCCTTGTTTTAGATGAGGAGAAGAGAGCTCATTTTTTGGAGACTGATTTTTCTCTTTCTCGTCCCATGAAGAGAGCCTTGAAAAGAACATTGGAGTATATGTTGACTCCGGCTATGATCATAGATTTTGTGGCTATCATGCCTATCTTGCGAGAATTTAGAATCCTGCGTGTTGTTATCATATTCCGTCTTTTTAAATTGCTTCGATATACAAGAAGTATCAATCAATTCATAGAGGTTCTCAAATATAAACAATTTGAGTTGACGCTATTGCTGATACTTCTTGCTTTCGTGATGACGGCTGCCGGGATCGCGATATATCTCTTTGAGGTGCATGTCAACCCCAATATTGATTCGTTTTTTGATGCGCTTTATTGGGCATTGATCACGATCGCGACTGTGGGATATGGGGATATCTCACCGGTGACCCCTGAGGGGAGAGTCGTTTCTATGATAATCATTGTTATCGGGATAACAATGATCTCTTTCGCGACTTCAGTAATCGTCTCGGCTTTTTCAGAAAAATTGATCGAACTTAAAGAGAATCAAATCCTCGGTCAACTCAATAGAGGCGAAGAGTTTCTGCTTGTATGCGGTTACGGACAGATGACCAAAATGTTTATGAGGCGGGAAGAGACCACCCGGCATAATTACATCATCATTGAAAAGAACAAGGAGCGGTATCTCCAGGCAGTCAAGGATGGATACAATGCCATCCTTGAAGATGCCAGTCGTCACGACGCGTTGATGAAATTTAAGATTCAGCACTCCAAAACCACCATTCTTTGCTTGATCAATAGCGATATTGAAAATATCTATATTTCACTCAATGCAAAAAGCATTTCACCGGAGATTCGCGTGATTGCAAGGGCAAGTAATGCTTCAATGATACAAAAATTCAAACGAGCAGGTGTCAATGATGTGCTTTTGCCTGATATGATCGCAAGTATGATGATGCGTGTCGCGATCAGCAGACCCCATTTATATAAGGCTGCTCATGCGATTTTTGCCGGCAAGGATATCGCAGTTCTTGATGAGATCAGACTTTTTCATGGGGATGGATTGGTAGGAAAGCGGGTCGGAGAGATCGATTTTCGCAAGATGCGGCTGCTTTTGATGGCAGTAGAGAGAGGAGGAGAGGGCGAATTTCTCTTCAATCCGGCAGCGGATGAGGTACTGAGAGAGAATGATGTGTTGATCTTGATGGGGTATCGCATAGGGTTGGAACATTTCAAAGATCACTATGATGAGAGTATATGATGCATTCTAAAATATTTATTTTCGGATATGGCAAACATGGCAAATCGATCGCACGGGGTCTGTTGCAAGAGGGGCATAGGGTTACAATCATAGAGTCTAATGAGAAACAGTATGAGGATGCCAAAGAGGATGGGTTTATCGATTGTCTGCTTATGGATGTGACTCAAGACTCAAAACTCGAAGCGCTGATGGTCGAAAAGGGTGATCAGCTCATCTGTGTAATGGATGATGAGCATCTCAATGTTTTTTTGACACTTTCGCTTAGACCGCTATTTCCCGAATCTACTTTGCTTGCCATCTCAGATTCTATTCATGCAAGCCAGAAACTTCAGATGGCGGGCGCTGATTGTGTCATAGATCTCTACGACAGTGCAGCCAATCGTATTCATAATCTTTTGAAAAGACCGACAGTAACGAGATTTCTTGATAGTGTCTTTGAGGGCAAAGGAGGTATTGTATTTAGAGAAATTGTGATACCAAGAGGCTCTTTTATGGATGGCATGCTGGTAGATGATATTGATTTTAGCCTCCACAAAGTACTGCTGATCGGTATGGTTGATTTTGAGCTTGGAGAGCATTTTGTATTTATTACAAGCGGAGAGGAGCATCGGATCGATCATGGCGATCACATCGTTTGTCTCGGGCTTGATGAGGATCTCGATAAATTTGAAACTTTGATCTTGGATGAAGGAGAACTGCTGTGAGAATCGCTGTGGTCGGTGCAGGGAAATGGGGGCAGGCGCTCTATCATGCCTATTCGCAAAAAAATGATGTTGTGATCACTTCTCGTACTCCTAGGGAGATAGAAAATTTTGTTTCGCTTGAGACTGCGCTTGAGAGAGAATATTTGATCATGGCGTTGCCTGCGCAGTTTGTGCGAGGGTGGATGGAACGCAATTTTGAGGAGAGAGGGCAGCAGATCCTTGTAGCGGCAAAGGGTATAGAGATAGAAACGGGAGCCTTTCTCAATGAAATATATGGGGAGTATTTGCCCAAAGAGAGGCTTGTGTATCTCTCGGGACCTTCGTTTGCAGCTGAGGTGAAAAAGTCTCTTCCTACCGCGCTTGTTTTTAGCTCTGCAAATAGTGTGCTTGCTGAGCTGTTTTCCAACGCGCTTCCCTCTTTTATCAAAGGGTATATAGATGATGATATCGTAGGAGCGGAGGTCTGCGGCGCCTATAAAAATGTGATAGCCATCGCGGCAGGAGTATCGGATGGATTGGCACTGGGGAACAATGCTAGAGCGGCGCTTATCTCGAGAGGATTGGTGGAGATGGCTCGTTTTGGGAGATACTTTGGCGCGAGGGAGGAGACCTTCCTCTCGCTTGGCGGCGCCGGAGATCTCTTTTTGACAGCGAGTTCTACGCTTTCGAGAAATTATAGAGTGGGATTGGGGCTTGCAAGCGGGAAACAAATAGATGAAATTCTCCAAGAGATCGGTGAAGTGGCGGAGGGGGTGCCTACGACATTCGCACTCCACCGTATCGCTAGCAGGGAGAATCTCTATTTGCCCATCGCACAAGAGGTCTATCGTATGCTGGAGGAGAGAAAAGACCCCCACAAAAGCGTGAAAGATTTGCTCGGCTAAAAGATTGAAGTTCCTATGCTATAATGTTGCATATTTGGGTGTAGAGTACTTGAATTATCAAAAATAAAATAATCCCTTTAATTTTTTAACTCCAAGGAGAGTAGCGGTGGAATCATTTTTAGTCAAAGCAAAATCATGCACCGGGGTGATCGGAACAATGTCCGGCAGTCTGAAAAATCAAATTCTGTTAGAGATGGCGGATGCGCTCGTTTCCAACAGTGATCAAATTATCACAGAAAATAGTCTGGATATGCACGATGGAAGAGCAAATGGGCTCGATAGCGCCCTGCTAGACAGGCTTCTATTGGATGAGAAGAGGATCGCTGCGATGGCGCAGTCACTGAGAGATATAGCAGGGCTCAAAGAGCCGGTCGGCAGAGTGTTGGAGGGGTGGAAAAACGGAGATGATCTGCGCATCGAGAAGGTTTCAGTGCCTATCGGAGTCGTCGCTGTCATCTTCGAATCGCGCCCAAATGTCACCTCCGATGTAGGGGCGCTCTGCTTCAAAAGCGGGAATGTCGCGATCCTCAAGGGGGGCAAGGAGGCTGAGAGATCCAACCAAGCCATAGCCAAAGTTTTGCAGAGCGTTTTGGAGCGCAATAATCTTCCAAAAGAGATCATTTCACTTCTGCCCGATAGCAGCAGAGAGGGGGTTGCGTCGCTTATCAAGATGGACAGGTATGTAGATTTGGTCGTGCCAAGAGGAGGGGAGGGGCTGATCCGGTATATCTCTCAAAACTCCTCTGTGCCGGTCGTCAAGCACGATAAAGGGTTGTGCCATACCTATATTCATGAGGATGCAAATCTCGATCAGGCGGTAGCGATCGCCATCAATGCCAAATGCCAAAGGCCCGGTGTCTGCAATGCTATGGAGACGCTCCTTGTGGATCGTGCTATCGCAAAAAAGGCACTCCCGAAACTCTATGCAGCTTTCAACGAGAAGGGGACGCTTCTGCGCGGTGATCCTGAGGTACAAGAGATCGTGGAGGTGGAGCTGGCAACTGCGAAAGATTTTGAGACGGAGTATCTTGCAAATATACTAAGCATCAAAGTTGTTGAGGGTGTGGATGAGGCGATCTCGCATATCGCAACCTATGGTTCGGGACACTCTGAGGCAATTTTGACGGAGAACTATACGGCGGCAGAGATTTTCCTCGACCGTGTGGACGCGGCGTGTGTCTATGTCAATGCGAGTACAAGGTTTACGGATGGCGGTGTTTTTGGCTTCGGGGCAGAGGTCGGCATCTCGACCAATAAACTCCATGCGAGGGGTCCCATGGGGATCAATGAACTCACTACATATAAGTTCAAAATCTATGGAAACGGGCAGATCAGGGGGTAATATGCAAGAGAATCACTACAGTTTGGGAATGGATCTGTTCGGGCAAAGAAGATATGATGATGCGCTAGAGTATTTTCAAGCCGGAATAGCGCTAGGTGATCCGCGGTGCGAATATGCTTTGGCAGTGATGTACTATAACGGTCAGGGGGTAACGAAAGATTATGCTCTCTCGACAGCACACTACACCAAAGCCGCAGATGCCGGGATATTGCCGGCATTGGTGAGCGCCGGTTTTGCGTATGCCAACGCTTTGGGCGTGCCGGAGGATTTTGACAAAGCCGTGGGCTATCTGCGCCAAGCTGTAGCCATGGGAGATAGCGCAGCCAAAGTGACACTCGCGGAGATATACTCTCAAGGCTATCAGGGCGGGTCGATGAGAGAGGCTGCCGCTATGATCAAAGAGGTACTTCGCTCCGGACACAATGAAGAGGCGATGGAGGTTTATACTCGCTATGGACTCGGAAGCATCAAAACATAAAAATGCAAAATACTCAAGAGTTTGTACTTAAAATTGAAAATCTTGACTTTGGATACACCAAAGAAAAACCTCTCTACAGCAACTTTAGTTTAGCGCTTCGAAGGGGTGAGATCGTTTCGGTTATTGGTGCAAGCGGAAGCGGCAAATCGACGCTTTTTGAGCTCATCTCGGGCAATCTTCGACCACAAAAGGGCAGTATAAGCGCCGGTAAAATATCTTGGGTTTTTCAAGACCCCTACAGCTCTTTTCACCCAAGCTACACTCTTTATGATCAGATTGCCGATGTGGCATCGATGGAGGGGGCTGATGAGCTGAGCAGGGAAGTCGGTATCGAGATGAGTTTGCTTCAAAAGCTTCCTCATGAACTCTCCGGCGGACAGTTGCAGCGCTGCTCTATCATGCGAGCGCTTTTGATGCGGCCGGACTTGATACTCTGTGACGAACCTACAAGCGCATTGGACAATATCATCCAGCTTGATGTGATGAGGCTGATAGTCCGTTTTCTTGATAGGGCAGGTGTGCTTTTGATCACGCATGATATGGATCTTGCGCGATGGTCGAGCGACACAGTCATCTCTCTTGATGATACAAAAAAAGGGGTGAGATGATTTTTCGAATTTTAGCTCTTTTCTCACTCTTGACCCTCTTGCTCTTTGCGCAGGGTAGTGATTCCAATAAAACCTCTTATGCGCTCTTTTCGAAGGAGAAGAAGATCGAAAAGCCTTCCCGCCTGATCTCTTTTTCTTATCAGCGACAGCACTCTCTTGATGAAGAGGAACTTCAAGATGCAGTGGGGGTAGAGACGAAGAAATTTTTTGAATTTTGGAGCGACAAAAAGCCAACGATTGGGGAGAAACTTCTCCCTACCCTCGAGGCATCCTTGCGAAGCTATCTTGATTCGGTTGGATTTTATGATGCCACTTTCAGCGTCAAAAAAACCGACAGAGAGATTGCCGTAAGTATCACAGAGAATCAACCGGTGAAAATTTACGATATCAATATAACGAGTGACTTTGATATCAAAGAGGCGGTCACATTTGAAAAAGGCGAGATATTTTCGACAAAAGAGTTTGTTGCCATCAAAGGTGCGATCATAGAGAAGCTGCTCAATGAGGGATATTGCAGTTATGATCTTGAGAGCAAAGCCTATGTTGATCTTGATCTGCATAGGGTTGATTTGAAGTATCATCTCAAAAAAAACGGCGTATGTACCTTTGGGAAGGTTTCGATCAAGGGGGGTGAAAAAATCAAAGATGGGGTTATCCTCTCTCGTGTCCGAGCAAGAGAGGGGAGGCGATTTGACAAAGCGCTCATTTCGCAGAGTTATGAGGCGCTCTATGCGCTTGATGCTTTTGAGATGGTAACCATAAACTATGATCGAAAGTTCTATAATGTGGTACCGGTCGATATGGAAGTGGCGGAGACGACGAAGCCGTGGTACTTCATCGGAGGGGTGGGCTACGACACCAATGTGGGACCTCGCGTACAGGCTGAAATCACCCGCAAAAACTTTCTAGGCGATGCCAAAAAACTGAAACTGAGATTGCAATATTCACAATTGGAGCAGCTTGCTGAAACGGGGCTTTTTGTCCCTGCGCTTTTTGATATCAAAGAGTATTATATTGATCTTTTTGCAACGGTGGGATATAGTAATCTGGAATATACGGGCTTTATGGAGAAAAAATCCTATACAGAGGTCTATTTGGCCTATACAAATGAGATACTGCAGCTCAAAGCAGGATTTTCTTTGGAGAATATCGATATTTCACTTCTAGAAGAGGATGAGGAGGAGGAGTTGACACAGGCTATCACTCCGGGGAACTTTTTGCTGGCGTATCCATTTTTTGGTTTTGTCTATGACGGCAGGGACTCCAAACTCAATCCAAAATATGGTTTCTACTTTTCGGCAGATGTGGAGTATGGGCTGCACTATTCGGAGGATGCGAGCAGTTATTTGAAATATATGGTTGAAGGGCGTGCCATCTATACTTTTGGCGATTTGACGACCGCAGCCGTAGCCAAGGGGGGAGTGGTCGATGAGATAACAAACCGGCTTCCCGAATCGAAGCTCTTTTTTGCCGGCGGGACTTATACAAACCGTGCCTATGGATTTGAACGGGTCGGCGTGATTTTTTCGCCTACACGCTACGGCATAGATGGAGGTTTGACGATGGCAAATCTCTCTTTGGAGGCAGACTATCCGGTGTGGGGTGATATCTATGGCGCTGTTTTTACGGACAACACAATGCTGACGATCAATAGTTATGATTTTAGCGGTGATATTTTGAGTTCAGCCGGGATCGGTGTGCGCTATATGACGCCGATCGGTCCGATAAGTCTCAATGCGGCTGCAAATGTGAGAGATGTCTCACAGTATGGAATACAGTTTTTGATAGGACAATCATTTTGAAATGGCTTGTAACTACATTGGGATATTTTCTTTCAACTCTTCTCTTTCTCTTGATGGCTACAGTTGTTATCCTGCTTACATCCAATCATACTCTTGAGTGGGTGGCGCAGAGATATGCGCCGGAGTATGGTTTTGGATACAAAAAAATTTCCGGCGGAATTTTTGGCGGTGTGAAGATCGAGGGTTTGACCTACAAAGATGATCTATTGGTCGAGAGCGCAGTGGTAGGCTTCAACCCGATCGCTCTGCTCAATAAAAAAATCTCTATACCCTCATTGGAACTGAAGCAAATAGATATCGATAATGTCCAAAAAGTTATCGATGCATTCACTCAGGACTCCAATGAGAGCGAAGAGGAGAGTTCACAGTTTGATTTTGAGGTTGAGGTCGGAAAGTTTGAGGTGACACTCAAGCCTTTTGTATTGAGTGAAATAGCTTTTGAGAAGGCAAGTCTCATCGGATCGGATCTTGCTTATAATGACGGTATGGCGGATGCAAAAAATTTGGAGCTCAATATTGAGAGCAACATCACTGCGCTGCATCAAAAAGGCACTATAGAAAAGAATCGCCTTTTGCTTCACGGGAGCGTCTCTCCAAAGCAGGCGCTTTTTGATACCTATCAAATCCCGCTCAAAAAAAGCGCACTCAAAGATCTCAAGGTTGCCATCGAAGCTGATCAGGAGAAGGTCAAAATGAATATTCTTCTCGAGGGCAAAAAGATTCTTGGCGCCAAGGAGAAGGAGTTTGATATCGATCAAATTGCGCTCGATACTGCGTTGGTGTACCGTATCTCGGAGCAAAAACTTGAAATGACCAATGAGGGAAATATCTCTACTCCGTATGCCAAAAATATCCGACTCTCCAATAGTTTGAACTTTCAAGAGGAGAGGCTGGAGTATAACGGAAGCGCAATCTCTGACAATTTAGTTGGTTTGGATAAAAATCTCTCAAAGCCGCTCAAAAACTTGAAACTTTCATACAGCGGTACAGACAAGAAAATAAATGTTTTACTTGATTCGGATGGACTCAAAGGAGCATTTGATACCGCCGACTTCAAGCGTGGCGACCTCAATCTGAGCACCAAGAGAGCGATTCAATTGAGTGAATTTGCATCACTGCCCAAGGAGCTCGCGCCGGCTTGGGCGAGAGCGGATCTCCGCGCCCCGATCGATTTTGCCGATATAAATGCGACACAGGCAAAAGTTGTCGTCCAATCCAATCTCGCCAATATAGATGCCAAGATCGCATACAATAATAAATTGGAGGTTGAGGCGAACACTACGCTGCCACAAGATTCACTTTTGAAAAATATAAATAAAGAGCTTCGCTTGGAGGCGTTTAGCCCTCTTTCTGTGAAGTTTCTCTCCCAGAAGGATGATTTGAGTCTTAAGCTTGACTCAAAAGCGCTCCAATCGATGGTTCAGCTCAACCAGAAGAGCAAGAGCGTCAATGGAGATTTGATACTGCTAGGGACAAAATATCTCTTCAGCGGCAACCTTGATAAAGAGGTAAAACTAGAAAACAAGATCGGTTCACTCAAGGATTTTGTGCAGAACATAAACAAGATTTACCCCCTAGAAGCGCCGCCTTTGGATGGAGATGTGCAGCTTTCTTTGAATATAAAGCAGATGAAAGCCGTAGAGCTGTTGCTTAATTCGAAAAAACTTCAATATAAAGCTGACAATAAAACATTCCAAACTCTGGAAGAGAGTGAGATTTCGCTTGGGTATTCAAACCAAAAGATTAAACTTAACCATTACAAGACTACCTTTGATAAGCAAAAAATATTTGCCACAAAGCCATCCGAGATTTCTCTCAAAGACCAAGCGATAGTCATTGCTCCTTTGTGGGTCAATGATGAACTGCAGTTTACGGGAGTCTATGATCTCTCCAAAAATAAGGGCGAACTTCTTGCCAAGGCAAATCCCTTGAATCTCTCGCTTGATTTGATCGAAAGCAAGAGCAATCTGGAACTGAAAGGCAAAATTGACGGTGACAAAATAAGAGTTGACGGTACAGTCACCCTTCTTGAGGGCAAGATTCATTATGATCTCGATCAAAAGCGCTTTGTAACCGATAGTGATATCGTTATCGTACAAAATATCAAAAAGAGCAAACCAAATCCCTACATGGATAATCTCATTGTCATGGTAAAGGTCAACTCGGATAAGCCCATAACCTACAAAAATGAGGAAGTTGATATCAAAGCAAATAGCGATCTTCTTGTGGAAAAGGCTCCAAACAGCCCTTTGCAGATCCTTGGGAAGGTAGAATTTTTAGAGGGCTCTTACTATACATTTGAAGAGAAAAAATTTGTACTCAAAAAGAGTTATATCTATTTTACGGGCGATCCTTCGAAGTCTATACTTGATATTACGGCGAAGTACAAGGCTGTTGATTATGATATTACTATACAAATTACAGGCGATCCCCAAACTCCAAATGTTATCTTTTCATCCGTTCCGCGATTGAGCCGTGAAGAGATACTTGCCGTTATTTTGTTTGACTCCAAAGCGGGTGCGGGGAGCAATAGCGGAGATGATATGATGAGAATGATGGGGGGTGCGATGGCAAAATCAGCGCTCTCAAGTGCCGGGATCAAGATCGATTATCTCTCGCTTGGCAGCAAAGGAGAGATGGAGGTCGGCAAAAGATTGAGTGAAAAGGTTACTATTATCTATGTCAATGACAAAGTCTCAGGCGCAAAATTGCAATATGATTATAGCGGCAATATCAAAGCGATTCTCTCGACAGATGCCGAATCAAGCGGTGCAGATATCATCTACAAAAGAGAATTTGAAAAATTAAAGTGACAATATTCATAAAATCAGTTATAATTTGACAACATCAAAACAAAGGTGGCAAGATGAGCAGTGAAACAGTCAAAAGAGGCAAAGTGATATATTCGGAAAATGAGCTCCTTGTTGGACTTGAGATGATAGAGTCCCTCAAAAAAATTACCGATCTGATGCTCTATTTTCTTGATAGGGAGAAAATAAAATTTTCATATATTTTAATACAGTCAGATACTGATGATTTTGAGTCATGGCTGAGAGGGCAAAAGCGGGAGACGGATATACTTATACCAATAAAAGGGAATGATCCGCTTTATGCCATCGTATGTCAAGAGACAGATGTGGAAGGGGGGTATCGTTTTGCCGAGAGGATTACCCGTCTTTTAAGTATCGAAAAGCAGACACATCCCATAAGTTGTAATGTTATGACAGTATCTTCGTCACGCTATACAGTACATCAAATTATTTTTCGTCTCTATGAAAATTATATGAAGACAAACAAGCAAGATCCAAGTGAGCGGGCTGGAGGAATTGATTTTAGTTCATTGTCATAATAACAGCCTATATTAAGCGATCATTGGATAATATACCGACCTAAAACTCAACATTCACCTCATATTATGTAAGTGCTATTGAGAGAATCAAAATAAAAAGAGAGGGTTATTGGCATGAAAAGAACATACCAACCACACAATACGCCTAGAAAAAGAACACACGGTTTCAGGGCGAGAATGAAGACAAAAAACGGGAGAAAAGTGATCTCTGCTAGAAGAGCCAAAGGGAGAAAAAGATTAGCCGTATAAAGCAATTTATACGATTGAAAACCAACAGAGAGTTTGATATCGTCTATAAGCAGGCTAGCAAAGTTTGGCATACGCCTGATTTTGTACTCTTTTTTAAAAACAGCAGTGATCACAAGGTGGCATTTGTTGCCGGTAAAAAGGTAGGAAATGCGGTTCAAAGAAATAGGGCAAAACGACTTATGCGCGCCCTGTTTATCGAAAAAATTGATTCTATTTTGTGCGGAAGCTATGTATTTGTAGCCAAACCGCTTCTTTTGAAAAAAAATTATTTAGAATTAAAAAAAACATATCTCTTTACACTTAAAAAGTGTTCCCTGTTGCAGCAGACCGAATAAAATTTATAAGCGTCGTGACTTATTGGTGATGACATAAAGGTATTACATTGGAACAATTAGATCTTCAAAAACGACTTCTTATCGCTTTAGCGCTCTCATTACTGGTATTTATCGGTTCAAGCTATTTTTTGACACCTCCGCAATCATCGCAAACTCTTCAAGAGAAGAGTGCAACCCCCCAGGAGAAAGCTGCCCCTCAAAGTCAAACTCCGGTTTCAGCAGTTACTAGCGGGGCTGTCACCAATTCGCCTACAGCTCCCTTGGAGAGCGGAAATATTTTGACTGCTATTTCAAGCAAAAAATTCACATTGCTCATAGATGAGTTCGGACGCATTTCACAAGCGACCCTCATGGAGGAGAAGTATAAAGATGAAAATGGAAAGAATCTGAAGTTGTTTGATCCGAGCGGTATCAAGCCATTGGAGGTGCGATTTGCAGACAGAGTTCTCAATGAAGAAGCATTTAAAGTGCCCTACACCTCTTCATCATCAAAAGTTGATATCCAAAATACTCCTGCTACAATAACTTTGACTCAAAAATTGACCAATCTGACGATCACCAAAGAGATCACTTTTTATGCTGACGGGCACTATGATTTGAAGATCAAAACGACAAATCCTGCAGAGTATTTTTTCACTCCCGGTCAAAGACCGATCGCGGATACCTCAATATATATGGTGGTCAAGGGTGCGCTCGTCAAAGAGAGTGACGGGGTGATAAACACGATCGAGGATGGTGATGCGAAGGGCGATGAAGTTTTCGAGAATGCCCGTTTTGTCTCCTCGTTTGACCGCTATTATGCCTCGGTTCTCTACAGTTTGGAGAGCGGCAAAGGATTGAATGTCACTGTCGCCAAAGAGGGCGGTGACAATCCTTTGGCATTTGTGAAAGGCGATCAAGAGGTAGCGCTCCACGGATATATCGGACCCAAAGAGTATAGGGCTCTTCATGCGCTCGACCCTCAGATGACGGATGTGATCGAGTATGGATGGTTTACCTTCCTTGCTAAGCCGTTTTTTGCAGTGATCATGTGGATCAATGAGTATGTCGGCAACTGGGGTTGGGCAATTATTCTCTTTACGATTCTTGTCAAACTGATCCTCTTTCCTCTCTCATACAAGGGTATGATCTCTATGCAAAAGCTCAAAGATTTGGCTCCAAAAATGAAAGAGCTGAAAGAGAAATATGGAAGCGATCCTCAAAAGATGAACGCCAAAATGATGGAACTTTACAAAAAGCACGGCGCCAATCCTATGGGCGGGTGTTTGCCAATGCTTCTGCAAATCCCTGTCTTTTTTGCCCTCTATAGAGTTTTGCTCAATGCCGATGAGCTTCAGGGTGCGACTTGGATACTTTGGATCGAAGATCTCTCAAAGATGGACCCATACTATATTTTGCCGCTTTTGATGGGTGCGTCGATGTATCTCCAGCAAAAGATCACTCCAAATAATTTTACAGACCCTATGCAGGAGAAGATATTCAAATATTTTCCTGTACTTATGACGATATTTTTTGTGACATTCCCGTCGGGATTGGTTCTCTATTGGCTTGTGAACAATATACTCTCTATCGCGCAACAGTACTATATAAACAGCGCCTATGAGAAGCACAAGATCGCCGCTGCCCTAGAACACAGTAAGAGTTAAGGGGGCTTTGATGATCAAAATCGAGGCCTCTACACTGGCCGAAGCGTACGAAAAAGCTGCACTCCAACTCTCTTGCTCTATCACTCAGTTGCGTTATGAGGTGATCCAACACCCCTCAAAGGGTCTTTTTGGGCTCTTCAAGAAGAGTGCGATTATCGTGGCTGAGTGCAAATTGGATTTGGGTGATATCAAAAAATCAGATGAACCTTCAAAAAAAGCAGCAGCAGCAGAACAAACTATTGAAACAGTTGTGAAGCAAGAAGTTTCCGAAAACAGTACTGCTCACAAAAATGAGTCAAAACAAAAAGAGAAGCATCAGCTCAATAAAAATATAACCCAGCAAGATGACGCTGTATTGGGGAGTTTTTTTGATCAAAAAGAGAGAGACCAACAGCAAAGACTGCCCAACAACAATCTGGAGTTGGCGGAGAAGATAGAGGCGCAGCTCAAAGAACTTTTTTCTCACAGCCGTTTCGCTATCGATAGGATAGAGGTTGATGTCGTGGAGAATGCGGCTCTCGTTTTCATCGATGGAGATGACGCGGCACTCCTTATAGGCAAGGAGGGGTATCGGTATAATGCCCTTTCGTATATGCTTTTTAATTGGCTTCATAGCAAATATAATCTCTTTTTGAAGCTTGAAATAGCCCAATTTTTGACGACACAGCAAGAGATGATCCGCAACTATATCAAACCGGTTATTGAACAGGTACATCTCAACGGAAGGGCAAAAACCCGTCCTCTTGACGGCATATTGGCACAAATTGCGCTTGAGCAGCTCCGAGAGGAGTTTCCCCATAAGTATGTGGCGATGAAGACCGGCAGAGATGAACGCAAATTTATAGTGATCAACGACTTCAATACACCGTCAAATGTCTGACACAATCGTAGCCATTGCGACTGCACATGGCGTCTCGTCTATCGCGATTGTAAGACTCAGCGGTCCGCTTTCGCTTCATATAGCCCTCCAAATAAGCCGCAAAGAGCAAATTAGCCCAAGGGAAGCGCTTCTTACCTCCCTTTATAACAAAAGAGATACTCTGATAGATCAGGCTATTTTGCTCTATTTTGCCTCCCCAAAAAGTTTTACCGGTGAAGATATCATTGAGTTTCAGTGTCATGGCGGATTGATCGTCGCTCAAGAGATCCTCGATACGGTGCTTGAGTATGGCGCACGGTTGGCTACACCGGGTGAATTTTCAAAGCGGGCGTTTCTCAACAATAAAATTGACCTGACCAAAGCAGAAGCAACAGCGATGCTCATAGAGGCAAAGAGTGCTGATGCGGTCAAGATTTTGGCGAGGCACCTCAAGGGTGAGCTGAAAAACTTTGTCGAAGAGTCTCGCGAAGCGCTTTTGAGGGCCCTTGCTTACTCTGAAGTGATGATAGACTATGCCGAAGAGGATATACCGGATGATATATTGCGCAATCTTAGCGCGCAGTTGACACATCTGACCGAGCAGATGCACAAAATCGTTGAGAGCAGCTATCGAAGAAGAGGGCTTATAGAGGGGTTTCGAGTAGCTATCATCGGCAAGCCCAATGTGGGCAAAAGCTCTCTGCTTAATGCGCTTTTATCCTATGATCGAGCTATCGTCAGCGAGATCGCCGGCACCACAAGGGATACGATAGAGGAGCAGGTGCGGATCGGATCGCACATCATACGGCTGATCGATACGGCGGGGATCCGGGTGGCGGGAGATGCTATCGAAAAGATCGGGATCGAGCGCTCTTTGGATTCACTGGGAGAGGCTGACATGGTGATCGCACTTTTTGACGGGAGCCGCCCTTTTGATGATGAGGATCAGCAAATCGTTGCGCTTTTGGAGAGTGTCTCCGAAAAATATCTCGTTGTCGGCATCAACAAAAGCGATCTGCCCAAAATATTGGATATCGCTCCTTTGATGCGGTTTGAGCCTATCGAAGTGAGCGCGAAGAGAGATTTTGGTTTTTTGACTGATCAGATTGGAAAAATACTTGATTCTCTCAGTCAGGGTGAAGAGCTGATGCTTATCTCTACCCGCCAAATCGAGGCGCTCAAACATGCCAAAGCTGCCGTCCAAGAGTCCATGGCACCTCTGCAGGAGGGGATGCTGGAGATATTCTCTTACCATCTCCAAGATGCTCTCAAGTGGGTATCCTCGATCTCCAAGCCATACGACAGCGAAGAGATACTTGATACTATGTTTGGTGAATTTTGTCTTGGCAAATAGGGAGAGTATAGTAAAAATCAAAATGGATTAAGCTATAATCACCAAAACAATTAGGGGAATGAGGGAATGAGAGAAGGATTGAAAGTAGTATCGCTTTTTTTGGCGATGTTTGTTTTGGGCGGTTGTGTCGGAGGGACAAAGAGACCGGATGCTCCGATAGCCAAAAATGTACTTTGGGAAGAGAATAAAAATGTGGATGCGGATGAGTATGAGGGGGTTGATGTCTCTGACTTGAGCAAGGATGTCTCCAGCACCCAAGATGGCGGAGCGCAACAGGGAGTGTTGCAGAGAATCGCATTTCCTGAGGCGGAATACCAACTGTTGCCAAGGAGCGGAAAAGGGACCATCCAAGGGAGCGTCTATCTTCAGGATGTCTATGGAAAGAAGATCATGGGCAACAAAACAAGACTCTATCTCAACCCTGTCACAAGTTACTCTAGCCAGTGGTATGAGAAGAGCTATCTTGATGGGCAAAAGATGGGCGAGGCGGATACAAGGCTCTATAACTATTTGAGATTTACAGCTTCGGACGAAAATGGCGCGTTTGCCTTTTATGGCGTGCCGTCAGGAAAATATTACTTGATAGGGACCGTGATCTGTGGAGCGGAGTGCGGGTTTGATTCGGACAAAAATGTTCGCATCGCCGTTGA
>DZAQ01000095.1 GCA_022729615.1 Sulfurovum sp. | reverse complement strand
GAGTCTAAAATAACCCTGATCGATCGAGGCGGCGCATTTCTATAATTATATTATTCATTCAAACACTTTCCACATGTGACGGACAACAAAGCCCTTCATTCATTTTTTATGATTGCACTTATTGCCATCTAATTGTTTGTCGGCAGATTATACAGAGGCGCAAATTCAATCCTGTACGCAAGCGCGATCGTTCTCGCCGGCAAGTCCCTTTTTCTCTAAGGCTTCATCTATCCCCCGTCTTAGGATGGTGTATCCTGGCAAAATCACCGGCAAGAGTATATCATTGAGATCGCCGCTGTGGATACACTCAAACTCTTTTCCGCCGGTGGCGATAATTTTTTTGATCTTGAGCCAATAGCTGCCATCGCGCTCGATGATAGCGCCAAATTCATTTTCGGTCACTTCAACCGTAGCGCCTACGGGCAAAACGATCTCCACTTCATCACCGATGCAGGTTTTGTCTTTGCAGCGCCAGCTTTTCCCATCCTCGCTCACGAGCGCAGCTACCTGATGAGTGCCGTTTTGGATGGTGAAATCGTGCGACTGGGTATCATCCCTCTCGAAAGGGCGGGAGATGAGATAGGCATCGGTGAAGCCTCTGTTTTGGGTCGTTTCCAGCTCTGCCTGGTATCTGGCGGCTACAAAATCACCGGCATAGCAGTCATCAATCGCATGACGATACGCTTTGGTCACCACGCCGGCATAGTAGGGCGATTTGGTGCGCCCTTCGATCTTGAGCGAGTCGATCACCCCTGAAGCGAGTATCTCATCGATATGTGAAGCCATATTCATATCTTTGGCATTCATGATATAGGTGCCTACCTCACTCTCCTCTTCGAGCCTGAATGTTGTATTGGTCTCGGGATTGTGGGCGTAGATCTCATAAGGGAAACGGCAGTCATTTGCGCAAGAGCCGCGGTTGGGGACTCTCCCTTTTTGGAGTGCGGAGATGAGGCAGCGGCCGCTATAGGCAAAACACATCGACCCATGGACAAATATCTCTATCTCCAAATCCGGAATCGCCCGCTTGATCGCTTCGCAATCCCTGAGGCTGATCTCCCGCGCTGCTATGATGCGCTGTACGCCTAGATCATAATAGACCTGCGCATCAAGTGCGTTCATGACATTGGCCTGCGTTGAGAGGTGCAGGGGGATATTCGGAGCTATTTTGGAAGCCATTTTGATGATACCCGGACTCGAGATGATCAGCGCGTCGGGCTGCAGCTCCGCCATCAAGGCAATATGATTTTCATAGAGTTTGAGCTGAGAGTTGAAAGGGAAACTATTGATCGTCACATAGACTTTTTTGCCCCTTGTGTGCGCATACTCTATCCCCTCTTTGAAGGAGTCCATATCAAACTCTTTACCCGAACGGATACGCAAAGAGAATGTGCTCGTTCCGCCATAGACGGCATCGGCGCCATAATTGAGCGCTATCTTGAGTTTTTCAAGGTTTCCTGCCGGAGCAAGGAGTTCTGCTTTTTGCAAATGAAGCCTTTGTTTGAGTTTTTGAATTATTTTACTATAATAGTCCTAAAAAAGGATGTGAAAAATGCGAATAGACCTTCACAACCATACCACGAGATGCAACCATGCGACAGGTACCATAGACGAGTACCTGCAAAGAGCGATCGAGCTTGGCATCGACATCTATGGCTTCAGCGAACATGCGCCGATGGATTTTGACCAAGGATACCGTTTGGGTTTTGATGAGATGGAGCACTACACTTCTGAGATTCTTTCGGCACAAAAAAGATACCAAAATCAGATCAAAGTTCTTCTGGGCTATGAGGTCGATTATCTTCCTGGCTATATGGATGAACGCGTCTTGAATGCGAAAGTTGATTATTTCATCGGCTCGGTACACTTCCTCAACAAATGGGGTTTTGACAATCCGGAATTTATCGGCGGATACCAAAACCGCGATATCGATACCATTTGGGGGGAATATTTTGATGCCAACAAAGAGATGGCGCGATCGGGGAAATTTGATATCGTGGGGCATTTTGATCTCATCAAAGTCTTTAAATTTCTCCCCAAAAAAGATATACGGCTCCTCGCCAAAGAGGCGCTCAAAGCTATCAAAAGATCCAATATGGCGCTTGAGATCAACACAGCCGGACTTCGAAAACCGATAGGCGAAATCTATCCTTCAAGACCGCTGCTCGAAGAGGCATATGCGCTAGGTATCCCCATCACATTCTCTTCAGATGCGCATGCGCTCGAGCAAATCGGCTTTGCCTACGAAGAGGCGATAGAGCTTGCCAAGGGTATCGGCTACACCCAAGCTGTTACATTTTCGCAGCGAGATAGAGAATTGATTACTATTTAGGCAGTACATTTAATCTTTTTCACAAAGAGAGTAGCTATAATATTTTGATGTTAATTTTCAATTTTAGGAGACTTTAGATGGGTAAGTTCGTCAGCAACATTGCAGAGTTCAATAGCTTTTGCACAGAAAATGAGGTCGAGTTTGTAGATTTCAGATTTACAGATATCAAAGGCACATGGCACCATGTCACATACAGAAGAAATGCCGTCAGCGACGGTATGCTTGAAGCGGGTCTTCCGTTTGACGGCAGCTCGATCGATGCTTGGCAGCCGATCAACAAATCAGATATGCTCTTGAAGCCGGATATTGATACCGCATTTATGGATCCGTTTACGGCAGATAGTACTGTGATCGTCGTATGTGATGTTTATGATATCTACAAAGGTCAAATGTACGAAAAATGCCCAAGATCGATCGCCAAAAAATCACTTGAATATCTTGCAGAGGCAAATA
The DNA here is from genome assembly GCA_022729615.1 of Sulfurovum sp. GTDB lineage: Bacteria > Campylobacterota > Campylobacteria > Campylobacterales > Sulfurovaceae > SZUA-451. The sequence goes on along the minus strand of DZAQ01000095.1, from coordinate 2,138 downwards.
TCGGTGATGTAGCCTATTTTGGTCCTGAAAATGAGTTCTTTGTATTTGATGATGTGCGCATCTGGGATGGCGTCAATGAGGCGGGCTATAGAGTGGACTCCGTAGAGGGCACATGGAACTCCTCAGCCAAATACGGCGATATGGGGAATATGGGTCACAGACCCGGCACAAAGGGCGGTTACTTCCCTGTTATGCCTATCGATACCATGGTAGATCTCAGAGCGGAGATGATGCAGGTTCTCGAAGAGGTTGGGCTCGAGGTAGTTCTCGGACACCACGAAGTGGCGCAGGCACAAGGCGAGATCGGTATCAAATTCGGCACGCTCATCGAAGCGGCAGACAATGTCCAAAAATACAAATATGTCGTCAAAATGGTAGCGCACCTCAATGGCAAAACTGCGACATTTATGCCAAAACCGCTCTATGGAGACAACGGAAACGGGCAGCATGTACACCAATCTATCTGGAAAGACGGCAAAAATCTTTTCTACAAGCCGGGCAATTATGCAAACCTCAGCGAAACTGCCCTTCACTATCTCGGCGGTATCTTCAAACATGCCAAAGCAGTAGCGGCTATCACAAACGCAAGCTCAAACTCTTATAGAAGATTGATCCCGGGATTTGAGGCGCCTTCTATCTTGACATACTCTATGCAAAACAGATCTGCCGCTTGCCGTATCCCCTATGGTGCGGGTGAAATGGCTACAAGGATCGAAACAAGATTCCCTGACTCTACATCTTGCCCATACCTTTGTTTTGCAGTATTATTGATGGCAGGAATCGACGGTATCAAAAATAAATATATACCGATTGGACCAATGGATGAAGACCTCTTTGAACTGACACTCGATGAGATCAGAGAGAAAAAAATCCCCCAAATGCCTCACACCCTCAGAGAAGCGCTTGAGGCGCTTATCGAAGATCATGCGTTCCTTGCTCCTGTATTTACAGAGGAGTTCATCACGACTTATCAGCACTATATGTTCCAAAGACAAGTGTGGCCGGACGAAGCGAGACCGACTGCATTTGATTTTGCTACTACCTACTCTTGCTAATCCTACGCAATCTCTCCGGTGGAGGGATTGGGTCTCCAAACAAATCTTGTTTTATTGATACCTTCGTCATCTTCGGGCTTGACTCGGAGATCCATTGAACAAAATGGATTCCTGCTTTCGCAGGAATGACAGGAATTTGTCATTGCGAACAAAATGAAGCAATCCAAAAAGAGACTGCCGCACTATGCTCACGGTAATGAAATATGCGTTACTCTTGGACTTTAACCCCTCGTCATCCTCGCGAATGCGGGGATCCATTGCATAAAAGTGAATTCCTGCCTTTATGGGAATGACGCGAGCATAGTGAATTTATTATAAGAGAGCTTAAAAAATCATCACTCATCATAAGGGATTTTTATGTTCTGCTCATCACAAGATTGTACTCCCAATTGTCTCAAAAGCGTATAGCGATCTCCCAAAACCCGAATTCTGGAAAATTTCCCATCCTCTACTGTAAAAAATGCAGCGCCGTTGAAATGGATATGCCCATCAGTCGGCTCTAGATCATAAAGCTTGCCCTTATGTTCTCCGGTATAAAGCACATAGGCCGCCGCTCTGTTCTCTTCGGCAATTACCCTCTCAGTTGCATGATAGAGCCCCGGAAACGCCGTGGTAATACTCTTCGCATACTCTTTGAACGCCTCAATCCCCTCCATAGAAAAGCCGAGCATTCCTTGGAAATGCACATCCGAATGTATGAATGATTCGGCTTTTGAGAAATCCCCCTCATTCCACATATCATAATACGATTGAACCATTTTTTTTATTTTTGCCGACATACTATCTCTCCTCTCTATTCATTCCAAGTGTGTTTATGGTGCATTTTCTCTACAAAATCGCTGCCGTCATCTCTCTCGTCCAAATCTGCCCAGCCAAAAAACTCATCTGTAAAAATTTTTTCATACCCCTTTTCAACTAGGATCTCATCGAGTTTTTCGAAGTTTTTACCATTTTTTTTACAAAAAAGCAACAACTCCTCTCTATCCTCTTTTTCAACGCCATTTGATTCAAGGGCAAATCTAATATCTTGAAATGTCATTTTTTCTCGCTTAATATTTTTTGTATCTCCGCAAAATGAGTAAA